>CAZIXL010000381.1:0-3964 GCA_964542885.1 uncultured bacterium | reverse complement strand
TCGCGCCTGCCGTAGAGCAGCGCCAGGTGCGGCCCGAACGTCTTGTAGAGCGAGACCGCGTAGAAGTCGGCGTCGAGGGTCTTCACGTCCACGAGCCGGTGGGGCGCGAACGCGACGCCGTCGATGCACGCGAGCGCGCCCCCGGCATGGATGCGGCGTACGATCCCGGCGGCGTCGTGGATGCCGCCCACCCCGTTCGAGCAGTGCGTGAAGGCCACCAGGCGCGTGCGCGGGGTGAGCAGGTTCTCGAGGTCGTCCGCGTGCAGCGTGTGCGTGTCGGGGCGGCAGCGCCACTCGCGAACGAGGATGCCGTGGCTCTCGAGCGCGCGCCACGCCCCGATGTTCGCCTCGTGGTCGAGGTTCGTGACCACGACCTCCGTGGCCGAACCCCAGTTGGGGCGCAGCGCGCGTGCGAGCATCTGCAGGTTGGCCGTGGTCGATGCGCCCAGCACGACCTCGCCGGGATCCGCGTTGACGAGACGCTCCGCCGCGCGGTGCCCGTCCGTCACCTCGGCCGTCGCCCGCGCCGAGGGTGCGTGGCTGGCGCCGAGTTGCGGGGAGCCGCGCCGCATGTACCCGGCGACCCGGTCGATGACGGTGCCGAGCGGGGCGCTGCCCCCGGCGTTGTCGAAGAACGCCCACTCGGGCGAGAGCCCGGGAAATTGCCGGCGCACGTGGGCGAGGACTGGGGCGGGAAACAGCCCGGGGACCGGGGCGGTCATGCCCGCACGGTAGCACGCACGAGGCGGGCGCACGCGAAGCGCTCCACCCTCACGGCGCGGGAGCACGATCCGCGTGCGTCACGGCAGGACCGGCCGGGCACCAGCGGTCACTCCTCCGGGGTGTCGTCGCCCCGAAACGGCGCGGCCGCCCCCTGCGAAGCGGGGCGGCCGCCGTGATCCGGATGTTGGTGCGCGTCAATTGACGAGCATCAGCCTCCGGGTGAAGTCCCGGCCGGGCACGCGGTAGCGCACGAAGTAGACGCCCGAGCGGGCGGCACTGCGCGAATCCCACGTGACGTTGTGCCGTCCGGCCTCGAACGTGCCGTTCGCGAGCCGCGCGACCGTCCGGCCCATCACGTCGTGGATCGTCAGCTCGACCGCCGCCGACTTCGGCAGCGCGAACTCGATGCGCACGAGCCCGGCCGCCGGGTTGGGCGCCGGCGCGGAAAGCGCGAACTCGGTCACGGCCGAGAGCGCCACCGCCGACAGCGGGCCGAACACGTACTGCTGGTTCGTCGGCGTCGTGATCACGAGGCGGTAGTAGGTCGTCCGCCCTTCGGCCGCCTCGAGATCGGTCACCACGCGGGTGCCGCTCTCGTCCTTCTGTTCGGCCGCCACCGGCACCCACGGACCCTGGACGTTCTCCGAGCGGAACAGCTGCTCCGAGCCGCCCTCCGAGCCCGCGTTGTAGATCCAGCGCAGCTGCACGCCGCCCGTGACCGGGTCGGCCGTGAAGCGCGCCAGCGCCACCGGCGTCGCGGCGTCGAGGATGCTGAACACCCAGTCGCTGCGACCGGTCGCCAGCGCACCGCCCGGGCCGAGCGCGGTGACGCGCAGGTAGCACGTGTCCACGCCGACCGGGCCCACGACGTTCCAGGGGAACTCCGTGACGCCGCCGGGCAGGCTCGCCAGCGCCTCCCACGGGCCGTCGAGGCCGTCGCGGCTCAGCGCGAGCGCGTAGCCCGTCACGTGCGCCGTGTTCGTCGCGTTCCAGCGCAGCGTGTCGAGCGTGCCGATCCACAGGTTGTCGCCGCCGTCCGGATAGGTCACGTCGATGAACGGCAGCATGCGCGTCCACACGTTCGCCCCGACCACCTGGTCGAAGATGTACTTGTGGCCGAGGTCGTTCAGGTGGATGCCGTCGCCGAAGCCGTACTCGGGCAGGATCGTCCCGTCGGGCGCGGCGAGGCCGTAGTAGACGTCGATCGCGTACGGCGCATACCGGCTCATGGTCGAGTCGGCCATGATCCGCAGCTGGTCGCGCTGCACCGGGTCCGCGATGTTCCGCGGCTGCGACGTGGTGATCCACATCGGCACGTGGGCGAGCTTCGCGCGGGCCACGAGCGTGTCGTAGTTCGCGATCTGCTCGGCGATCGGGATGCCGCTGGCCACGTCGTTGCTCGGCAGGTTGACGACGATCGCCCACGGCTTGTAGGCCATGGCCGTCGTGATGTTGTTGTTCGGGCTCGGCAGCGGGCGACCCGCCGGCGGCACGAACTCGGTCGGCATCACGTTGTACGTCGTGTAGCCGCCCACGGCCAGGTTCACGACCTGGGCGGTCGGGTCGAGGCCGTGGATGTAGTTGCGGTAGCGGCCCACCCACGAGCTGTCGGTGGTCGACGCGCCGGTGCCGGCCGACGTCGACGAGCCGAGCACGACGATGAGCTTCGTCGAGTCGCCCGTCTGCGGCGTGCCGCCCACCATGCGGAAGTCGTCCAGGTACCAGGTGTGGGCGACCGCGTCGGCGTCCTGCTGGCCGAAGAAGATCGTCTTCACCCGCGTCATGTCGGCGGGCCCGACGTTGTCGAAGAAGACCTGCATCGGGATCGCGACCCGCTGCCAGCTGCCGGCCGCGACGCCCGCCACGAGCGTCGAGAGCGGGATCTTGTTCGTCTTCTGGTTCGACAGGTCCTCCAGGTAGATGCAGGGCAGGACCGCCTGGGCCGTGGCCGTCTCGGTGAACACGTTGAAGACCAGGCTGTCCTTCACGGTCACGTCGTGGCCGACCCAGCCGACGCTCGCGTTGGCGCCGCCCCAGCTGCCGCCGGTCGCCGACGTCCAGGCGAGCTTCAGCGAGTAGTTGCCGACCAGCGAGTACGCCGTGGACACCGGCAGCTTGTCGGTGTTCACGCGCTCGAGCGTGCTGGGCGCGGTGGCCGTGCCGTAGCTCGCGTCGTAGTAGGTGCCGGTCGGGCTGTCGCTGAAGAACAGGTAGTCGAACTCGTCCCCGGTCTTCACGGGCACGATCGCGAAGCTCTGGTCGCTCGCGTCGGTCGCCGCCGGGTTCGAGAGGCTCGTCACCCGCACGCGGTAGTTCGTGCCGAGCGTGGACGGGATCGTCCAGGTGTACGAGCCACCGGCCGCCGGCGTGCTGGCCACGATGTCGGACCAGCTCCCGCCGCCGTCGGCGCTCACCTCGAGGTGCACGTTGGCGACGTTCGAGGCCGTGAACAGCACCTTCTTCGTCGCGCCCGCCTCCCACTGCTGCAGGCCGTTCGGCGAGTTCAGCACCACGTTCTCGACCGGGACCGAGATCGTGAACGCGGCCGCGCTGCGGTCCGTCAGCGACGGGTTGCCCGCGTCGGTGATGCGCACGAAGCCCTTCGTCGTCGGCGTGTTCGGCAGCGTCCACGAGTAGACCGGCGGCGAGGCCGGCACGCCGGCCGCGATGGACTGCCAGGTCGCACCCGAGTCCGCCGAGAAGTCCAGGTTCACGGCCGTGACGTTCGCGCTCGTCCACGTGACGTCGTGCGTCGAGCCGGTGAACCAATTCTCGCCTCCGTTCGGCGACGAGAGCGCCAGCGACTGCGAGGCCGCGTGGCCCAGGTCGTAGCGGAGCACGCGGTTGTTGGCCCAGTCCGCGAGCCACAGCCGGCCGAGCAGTTCGTCGACGAGCAGCGCGCGCGGCGTGGCGAGGCTCGCGGCGTTGGGCGGGTTCGGGCCGGTGTTCGTGGTGAACGTGGCCTGCCCCAGCACGTGGTCGGCACTGGCGCCGTTCGCGAGGCTGGCCGCGCCCTCGAAGATCATGACGCGGTTGTTCGCCTCCTCGACGACGTACAGCCGGCCCTGCGAGTCGGTGGTGACGTAGCGCGTGTAGCCGAACTTGTTCTGCGCCACGCCCGTCGTGTTGGTCGTGAAGTCCGGCTGGCCCAGCACGCCGTCGGCGTTCGCGCCGTTCGGCTTGTTGGCCGCGTCGTCGAAGCGCAGCACGCGGTTGTTGCCGTAGTCGCCGACCCACAGCC
>CAZIXL010000380.1:0-3964 GCA_964542885.1 uncultured bacterium | reverse complement strand
GCGCCGGCAACACGCTCACCGCCGCGCAGGAACTCGCACGGCTCGCCGCCGACCTCACCCAGCTCGTCGAGACCACGCGGCGCTGACCGCCGGCCCCGCCGGTACGCACGCGAACGCCCCGCGGCCGACGGCGGCCGCGGGGCGTCGTGCGTCGTCGGGACGCCGTCAGTGCGGCGTCGAATCGGAGGAGCCGCCGTCCTTGCGCAGGTAGCCGCGCTTCTCGCGCTCGACCTTGAGGGCCTCCGTGTTCGTCACCTTGAACTCGACGCGCCGGTTCTTGGCCCGGCCCAGCGCCGTGTTGTTCGAGGCGACCGGCACGTTCGGGCCGTAGCCCTTGACCGTGTACTTGGAGGCGTCGAGCGACGGGTAGTGGTTCGTCAGCCACGCGAGCACGGCCTTCGCCCGCGCCTCGGACAGCGCCATGTTCTTGTCGAGGCTGCCCGAGTTGTCGGTGTGGCCGCCGATCTCGATCGTGAGGGTCGGGTACTGCAGCAGGATCTTCGCGAGCGCGTCGAGCACGCTGTCGCTCTCGGCCTTGATCGTCGCCTTGCCGACGTCGAAGTTGATGTCCTGGAGGCGGATCATGCCGGTGTCGAGCAGCTCGGTCTCGCGCTGGCTCACCTCGATCGGGCAGCCGTTCGGGTCCACCTTGAGGTCGGCCGGGGTGTTCGGGCACTGGTCGAGGCCGTCGCACACGCCGTCGCCGTCGGTGTCCACGATGCAGCCCGTGGTGTCGACCTTGCAGCCGACCGGCGTGTTCTCGCACCGGTCGATGCCGTCCGGCACGCCGTCGCCGTCGCTGTCGACCGGGCAGCCCTTCGCGTCGACCTTCGCGCCCTTCGGCGTGGCGGCGCACTGGTCGAGGCCGTCGCAGACGCCGTCGCCGTCGCTGTCCACGATGCAGCCCGTCTTGTCGACCTGGCAGCCCTTCGGCGTGCCCTCGCACTTGTCGAGGCCGTCGTACACGCCGTCGCCGTCGGTGTCGAGCGGGCAGCCCTTCGCGTCCACCTTCGCGCCGATCGGCGTGCCGGGGCAGCGGTCGACCCAGTCGCGGACGCCGTCGAGGTCCTGGTCCTTGTTGCGGCCGCCGAACGACCACTGCACGCCGGCCGTCACCTCGAGGTGGTGACTGGACGAGAGTGCGGCCGCTTCGCGGAAGAGCACGTCACGCGCCTGCAGGCGCAGGTACGAGCGCGGGTTGCCGAACAGGTCGTAGAGGAAGCCCACGCCCAGGCTGGGCGCACCCATCCGGTGGATCGCCACGCCGTCCGTCAGCGCGCGCCCCATGCCGAACCCGCCGAGCAGGTAGGGCGTCGAGCGCCCGGACGGGTCACGCAGCGTCAGGATCGCGTCGAGCGACGTGTACGACCACTCGTGGTCGGCCTCCCCGGGGCGGTCGAGCTTGGTCTTGGAGCCGGTGAACGAGCCCTCGACCGTCAGCATGTCGCTCCATCGCCAGCCGATCGAGCCCATGAACGCCGGTGCGTCCTGGATGTAGTCGCGGGCGTCGAAGCTGGTGATGCCGGCCCCGGCGGAGACCACGATGGGACGCCCGGACACCTGGGCGTGGGCCGGCAGCGCGCAGAACGCGCCGAGCACGGCGGGAACGATCAGACGCTTCCACCAGGACATGCGAAACGAGCCTCCGAAACCCGGTGCGGGCATGGATTGCGTTGCCGGGGACACACGGCGGGAAACGCGACGCGGCCGCACCCGGCGGCGGCCCGAAGCGTGGAAAATGGCCGGTAAGTGTTAGCATCCGGCCCTCGGCCGGTCAACGCGCCGCGCCGCCCGTCCGCAGCCCGTTCTCCGCGGGGAAAGCCGCCATGCAAGCCGACGAACGACACGCCCTGGTCGAGCGCTACCGGGCCGGCTACGACGAGGTGGTCCGGGCGCTCGACGGATTCCCGGAAGGTGCGCTCACCGCCCGGCCGTTGCCGGGCAAGTGGAGCGCCGCCGAGATCGTGCACCACCTGGCCGACAGCGAGATGCAGAGCGCGATCCGCCTGCGCAAGCTGCTGGCGGAGCCCCACCCCGTGATCCAGGGCTACGACCAGGACGCGTGGGCGGTCCGCCTGCGCTACCAGGACCGCCCGATCGCGCCCTCGCTGGCCGCGTTCCGGGCCGCGCGCGAGAGCACCGCGCAGCTGCTGGAACGCATGACCGACGAGGAGTGGCGCCACCTGGGCTGGCACTCGGAGTCGGGCTCCTACCACGCCGAGGGCTGGCTGGCGATCTACGCCGAGCACGCGCACGGCCACGCGGACCAGATCCGCCGGCTGCGGGGGGCGCTGGGCGCGTGATCTGGCGCTGCCGGGACGTCGCGTTCGACCTGTCGGCCCGCACGCTCGTGATGGGCATCCTCAACGTCACGCCGGACTCGTTCTCGGACGGCGGGCGCTGGCTGGACCCCGACGCCGCGACCGCGCGCGGCGCCGAGCTGTTCGCGCAGGGCGCCGACCTGCTCGACATCGGCGCCGAGAGCACGCGCCCCGGCGCACCCGCGGTTCCCGCCGCCGAGCAGGTCCGCCGCCTCGAACCGGTCGTCCGCGCGCTGGTCGGCCGCCCGGGCGCGGTGTTGTCGGTCGACACGCGCAGCGCCGAGGTGGCCGCCCGCGCGCTGGCGTGGGGCGCCCACGTCGTGAACGACGTCAGCGCGCTCGCCGACCCCGCCATGGCCGGCGTCGTCGCCCCCTCCGGGGCGGGCCTGGTGCTCATGCACATGCGGGGCACTCCCGAGACCATGCAGCGCGACCTGCGCTACGACGACGTCGTGGCCGAGATCGCCGCCCACCTGCGCCGGCGGCTGGCGGTGGCGGTCGACGCCGGCATCGCCGCGGAGCGGATCGCGCTCGACCCCGGGATCGGCTTCGGCAAGTCCGGCGAGCAGAGCCTGCGCCTGCTGGCCCGGACCGACGACCTGGGGGCGCTCGGCCGGCCGGTCCTGGTCGGCGCGTCGCGGAAGAGCTTCCTCGCCCGGCTGCTCGGCGACGCCCCGGCCGACCGCCGCCTCGAGGCGAGCCTGGCGGCGGCGGCGCTCGCGACCTTCCTCGGCGCCCGGATCCTGCGCGTGCACGACGTGGCCGAGACGGTGCGGGTGGTGAAGGTCGCCGAAGCCGCCCGGGCCGAGCGCGCCCGGTAGCGCGACGCGCGGCGTTCGTCTCCCGCGCGACGAAGGCTTCTGATAACTTCGCCGGGCCATGACGCCGACCAGCCTGATCGGGATCAAGGGTGTCATCGACATCCTCATCGTCGCCGCGCTCTTCTACCGCCTGCTCACGCTGGTGCGGGGGACGCGCAGCGCGCAGATGCTGGTCGGGCTCGCCTTCCTCGTCGTCGTCGGCGTCGTCGCGCGCTACTTCGACCTGCTGGCGGTGCGCTGGATCGTGGACAGCCTGAAGACGGTGTGGGTGATCGTCTTCGTGATCCTCTTCCAGCCGGAGCTGCGGCACGCGCTCGCGCAGTTCGGGCGCACCCGCTACTTCCGTTCGTTCCTGCGCGGCGACGGGTTCGGCGTGCTGGGCGAGGTCGTGCGCGCGGTCGAGGGCCTGGCGCAGCGCCGCCACGGCGCGCTGATCGTGATGGAGCGCAACGTCGGCCTGCGCAACTTCGTCGAGACCGGCACGCGCGTGGACGCGAAGGTCTCGGCCGAGCTGATCGTGACGCTCTTCAGCCCCGGCTCGCCGCTGCACGACGGCGCCGTGATCGTGCGCGAGGATTCGATCGTCGCGGCGTCGTGCATCCTGCCGCTGTCGGCGAACCCGCTCACCGCGATCTCGCTCGGCACGCGCCACCGCGCCGCGATCGGCCTGTCCGAGGAAACCGACGCCGCGGTCATCGTCGTGAGCGAGCAGACCGGCGGCATCTCGGTCGCCTACCGCGGCGTGCTCTACCAGCGCCTCGACGAAGGCCAGCTGCGCAGCGAGCTGTCGCGCATCTTCCGGCTGCGGCCGCAGGACGAGCC
>CAZIXL010000379.1:0-3972 GCA_964542885.1 uncultured bacterium | reverse complement strand
CCCGCGCTTCCCCGAGCTGTACGGCATGCACAACACGGGGCAGACCGGCGGCACCCCCGGGGCCGACATCAAGGCCACCGCGGCGTGGGACGTCTTCACCGGTGACCCGAACATCAAGATCGGCATCATCGACACGGGCATCGACTACAACCACCCCGACCTCGCCGCGAACGTCTGGACGAACCCGGGCGAGATCCCGGGCAACGGCATCGACGACGACGGCAACGGCTACATCGACGACGTCCACGGGTACGACTTCGTGAACAACGACGGCGACCCGTTCGACGACAACGGCCACGGCTCGCACTGCGCGGGCACGATCGCCGGCGTCGGCGACAACAACATCGGCGTGACCGGCGTGAACTGGCACGCGAAGGTCATCGGCATCAAGTTCCTGAGCGCTTCGGGCTCGGGCTCGACCTCGGCCGCGATCAGCGGCATCCAGTACGCGATCACCGTCGGCTGCAAGGTGACCAGCAACTCCTGGGGCGGCGGTGGCTTCTCGCAGGCGCTGCTCGACGCCATCAACGCCGCGGGCGCCGCGGGCCAGCTGTTCGTGGCCGCCGCCGGCAACTCGTCGGCGAACACCGACCTCAACCCGCAATACCCGGGCGCGTACGACTCGCCGTACATCATTTCGGTGGCGGCGACCGACCACAACGACAACCTGGCCTCGTTCTCGAACTACGGCGCCACGACGGTCGACATCGCGGCGCCCGGCGTGAACATCCTCTCGTGCCAGCCGGGCGGCGGTTACCAGCTGCTCTCGGGCACCTCGATGGCGACGCCGCACGTCTCGGGCGTGGTCGCGCTGACGATGGGTCGCTACCCGAACGCGACCAACCTGTTCGTGAAGCAGCTCATCCTGAACTCGGCCGATCCCAAGCCGCAGCTCGCGGGCAAGTGCGTCACGGGCGGGCGGCTGAACGCGTTCCTCGCGGTCGCCGAGCCCGACTCGATTCCCCCGGGCGCCGTGTCGGACCTCGGCGTGACCGAGACCGGGTCCAGCCACATGCGGCTCGCCTGGACGGCCACCGGTGACGACGGCGCCACCGGCCGCGCGACCGCGTACGAGATCCGCTACTCGACCGCGCCGATCACGGCGGCGAACTTCGCGTCGGCGAACCTGGCGCCGGGACCCGACCCGCAGGTCTCCGGCTCGCCCGAGACCGCCGAGATCGACGGGCTCACGTTCAACACCACCTACTACGTGGCGCTCGAGGCACTCGACGAATTCGGCAACAAGGGGCCGATCTCGAACGTCGCCAACGGCACCACGCTCGGTGCGCCGGCCATCTCGGCGACCCCGACCACGTTCTCGGCCGAACTGCTGACGGGCGGGACGCAGACGCAGTCGCTGCAGGTCGGCAACGTCGGGCAGGGCACGCTCGACTTCACGATCCCGACGCCCGAGCTGCAGTTCTCGCAGCCGGCGCCGCACGAGTACCAGCCGCTCGCCAAGGGCGCCGACGACATCCGCATCGGCCAGCCCGTGATCGATGCGCACGGGGGTCCGGACGGCTTCGGCTACCGCTGGGTCGACAGCAACGAGCCCGGCGGCCCCGCGTTCGCTTGGGAGGACATCACCGGCACGGGCACGCCGCTCGCGCTGACGGGGGACGACGCCACCTCGGCCGCCGTGCCGATCGGCTTCGACTTCCCGTTCTACGGCACGACGTTCGGCAGCCTGCGCGTCTGCACCAACGGCTGGCTCTCGTTCACGAGCGCGTCGACGGCGTACGACAACCAGCTGCTGCCGAACGCCGGCGCGCCCGAGAACCTCGTCGCCCCGATGTGGGCCGACATGGACTTCGGCACGGTGCAGCGCGTGTACACGTACGGCGACGCGTCGCACTTCGTCGTGTCGTGGGTGGGCGTGCCGCACTACCAGAGCGGCGGCCCGTACACGTTCCAGGCCATCCTGTACGCGACCGGCGAGATCCGCTTCCAGTACCTGTCGGTCGCGGCCCCGACCAACACGGCCACGGTCGGCATCCAGAACGGCACGCGCACGGTGGGCCTGACCACCGCGTTCAACACGAACTACATCGCCGACAACCTGGCGGTGCGGATCGTGCCGCTCACCCAGTGGCTCACGGTCACGCCGACCTCCGGGCGCATCGCCGCCGGCCAGACGCAGAACCTCGACGTGCGCTTCAACGCGCTCGGCGTCGAGGGCGGCATCTTCGACGGCACGATCCGGATCGACAGCAACGACCCCAACCAGAGCCCGACCCTGCTCGCCGCCCAGCTGCACGTGATCGGCGCGCCGGACATCGCCCTCTCGCCGGACCCGGTCGACTTCGGGACGTTCTTCGTCGGTGCGAACCCGACGCGGACGCTCGTGGTCAC
Organism: uncultured bacterium; assembly: GCA_964542885.1. Lineage (GTDB taxonomy): Bacteria > Eisenbacteria > RBG-16-71-46 > RBG-16-71-46 > RBG-16-71-46 > CAIXRL01. The sequence continues at coordinate 1,620 of CAZIXL010000379.1, read as the reverse complement.
GAATCCCGGCACCGACGCGCTCGTGGTGAGCGACGTCGTGAGCAGCGACTCCGACGTCACGCCCGACGCGACCTCGTTCACGCTCAACCCGCACCAGTCGCGCAACGTGGTCCTCACGTTCGCGCCGGCCGCGCCGCGGACGCTGAGCGGCACGGTCACGGTGCAGAGCAACGACCCCGACACGCCGTCGCTGAGCGTGAACATGACCGGTGCGGCGACGCCGGCCCCGGTCGTGCTGGTCTCGCCGGAGTCGTTCGACGTCACGCTGCTGTCGAACACGGCCACGGCGCAGACGCTGCGACTCACGAACACCGGCGGCAGCAACTACACGTTCACGGCCGCGGCCGAGATCCTGGGCCAGAGCGGGACCGTGCACGTGTACGGCGACGCCGACAACCCCAACGTGCCCAAGGACCAGGTCGACACCAACGCCGGCCCCGCGCCGGCGCGCGCCGGCGGTCCGGACGTGTTCGGCTACACGTACGCCGACAGCGACGAGCCGGGCGGCCCGACGTACGCCTGGTTCGACATCAGCGGCATCGGCACGCCGATGACCATGACCGGTGACGACCAGAACACGGGCCCGTACCCGATCGGGTTCTCGTTCCCGTACTACGGGAACAACTTCACCACGTTCCGTGCGTGCACGAACGGCTGGCTGTCGTTCACCAGCTCGAGCACGTCGCTCTCGAACGTGGCGCTGCCGAACTCCGGCAGCTCGGTGCCCGAGAACCTGCTCGCCGCGTTCTGGGACGACCTGAACTTCTCGGGCGTCCAGCGCGCGTACTACTACAACGACGGGACGCGCCTGATCGTCCAGTACCAGGCGGTGCCGCGCTACAGCTCGGGCGGCCCGTACACGTTCCAGGTGCTCCTCTACCCGACGGGCGAGATCGTGTTCCAGTACCAGAGCATGGTCGGGACGCGGCTCAACGAGGCCACGATCGGCATCCAGAACCAGGCGAAGGACGACGGCCTGCAGGTCGTGTACAACGCGGCCTACGTGCACGACGGCCTCGCGATCCGGTTCCGCCCGCCGGCGCGGTTCCTCACCGTGAACCCGCAGGGCGGCACGGTGGCGCCCGGCGCGTTCATGGACCTGAACGTCGGGTTCAACGCGGCCGGCCTGTTCGGCGGCACGTACGACGGCCAGGTGCACGTCGTGGGCAACGATCCCGTCCGTCCGGACGTGAACGTCCCGGCGACGCTGCACGTGACCGGCGTGCCCGACGTGGCCACGGTCCCGACGGCGATCGACTTCGGCAACGTGTTCGTGGGCTTCCCGCAGCTCCGCGAGCTGCGCGTGCAGAACACGGGCACCGACAACCTGGTCGTGACGAACATCACGTCGAGCGACCCGGCGTACGGCGTCGACCAGTCGTCGTTCACGGTGCCCGCACTCGGCCAGGCGCTCGTGCTCGTCACGTTCAGCCCGGACGCGGCGCTGCCGCACCCCGCGACGCTCACCATCGCCAGCAACGACCCCGATTCCCCGGCGCTCGAAGTGGCGCTCTCGGGGGCGGGCCTCGTGGCGCCGGACATCAACACGACGCCGGCGGCGATGACGGCGAACATGCCGATCCCGGCCGTGCAGAACGAGACCCTGACGCTCGAGAACAC
>CAZIXL010000378.1:0-3984 GCA_964542885.1 uncultured bacterium | reverse complement strand
GGGCAGCACGACGGCGACCGGCGTTCCCGGCAGCAGCGAGCCGGGCGCGGCGGGCGCGCTCGTCCGCGCCCCGCAGTGATCGTCGAGCCATGGCCCGCTCGCGGGATCGCGCACCGGGCGGTGCGCGCAGCAGGGGCCCGTGCACGTGCAGCCGTTCTCGACGCCGTGCGGCCCGCAGCAGCAGAACGCGGCCGGCGGCGCGGGGCGCACGCGCAGGACCTGGCCCAGGTCGACGGAGACGGCCAGCACCTGCAGCGCGGTCAGCAGGGTGACGAACGCACGCAGCACGCGGCGAGAGTGCGGCGGGGAGCGCGCGGCGTCAATCGCCCCGCGCGCGGCGCGGCTACTCGAGCGGGCGGACGGTCGGCTCGAAGCCCGAGACGACCCAGTCGCCGTCGCGCGCCTGGAACGCGACGCGATAGGCGTCGCTCGTCCCGCGCAGGAAGATCATCGCCGTCAGGCTCTCGTCCGACGCGGGCGCGAGCCGCCAGCGGCCGCGCGAGGGCACCTGCCACTCGAAGCGGTACGCGAAGTCGATCAGCGCGGGATCGGCCACGTAGCGCGCGGCCCGCGCGCGGTCGCCCGCGACCAGGGCCTGCACGAACGACGTGAACGCCGCGTACGGCGAGGGCACCACGTCGTCGGCCGTGCGCGTGAAGCCGTCCGTCCCCCACACCCACGTGCGCTCGTGCATCACGTGCGGGCAGGTCGCGCACTCCTCGAAGTACGGCGTGGGGCGGTACGTGCGCACGTCGAGGCCGGCGTTCGACCGCTCGCCGGTGAACTCCCCCGTGCCGGTCCCGCCGAGCGAATCGGGCCCGAGCGTCTGCGCGAGGTTCCAGCGCCCGCCCTTCGCGTAGCGCCACACCATGAGGATCGGCTGCTGGCCCGGGCCGGCGCGCCGCCCCCAGAGCACCGCGACCTGCGCGGTGTCGGACGGCTTCGACTCGGGCGTGAACCCGCGGGCCGCGACGTCGGCCAGGTGCAGGTCGGTCGCCTCGAGCGCCTGCATGCGCGGCGACTCGTCGTGCCAGAAGAGGTACGGATACGACGCGTCGGCGCCGCGGGCGCGCGAGAACATGTTCACCACGATCGCACGCTGGTCGCCGGCGACCTCCGAGGCGACGCCGAGCGAATCGAGGAAGCCCTTCGCGCGCTGCGGCCACGGCGCGTTCGGCCGCAGGCGCAGCGCCTGCAGCACCACGCCGGCGCTCATCGCCGAACCCTGCTCGTCGTCGCCCGCGTCCCAGCGCTCCGAGGCGCGGCGCGCGAGGATCGCGAGCGTGTCCCGCTTCACCTTCGTGCTGTCGGCGCCGGCCGGCAGCAACTGCGGCGTGCGGTCGCAACCGGCCGCGGCCGCGGCCAGCGCGCCCAGCAGCGCGAGCGCCGACGCCGCGCGCGCGGCGCGCCTCACCGCCGCCCCCGCGTCGAGTCGGCGGGGAAGCCCCCGGGCGGCAGCCGCTGCCCCGGCGCCTCGCCGACGCGCTTCCAGTCGCGGATCACCCAGCGGCCGGCGTCGTCGATGTAGAAGCGGAAGATCCACCGCCGCGGTTCCGGCTTGTCGTTCGTGCGGACCTCGACCCACTCCGGCCACGCCTGGCCCTCCTCGCCGTACTCCACCACCCACGCCTCGCGGCCGTGCAGGTCCGACCAGCCGTTCTCCGTCGCCGACGCGATGGTCTCGGGATGCAGCAGCCAGGTCTTCGCCTGGTCGTACTGCTTCGCGCTCATCGCCGCCGCGAAGAACCGCAGCGCCTGCAGCGGCCCCGGCAGCGTGCGCGCGTCGTGCAGCACGAAGCCCTCGGGGCGCTCGGTGTAGAGGAACTCGTTCACGATCGGCGGCAGGCCCGGCCGGACCTGGAAGAACGAATCGCGGTCCACGGGGTGGTAGGACAGGATCTCGGGCCGGCCGTCGAGGTTCGCGTCCACGAACGCGAGCTGCGCGTGCGGGCCGAAATCCGGTTCGTTGCCTTCGTACTGGACCAGGTTCCAGAAGCGGCCGTCGGGACTCATGCGCAGCAGCTTCATCCCCGGCCGCGGCTCGGCGCCCTTCGCCTCGTAGAGCATGCACAGCTCGTAGGGGGCTTCCTGCCGCGAGGTGTACCAGGTGCGCATGCGCAGGTCGCGGCATGGCGGGCACCCGACGCCCTGGATGCGCAGGTCGTCGCCGACCTGCCAGTACAGGAACGCGACCGCGCCCGACGAGAGCTTGAACGGGTTGCGCACCAGCACCACGACCACGCTGGGCATCGAGGCGTCGACCGCGACCTCGGTGTCGAGCCCGAGCGAGTCCAGGTCGGCCTCGAGCTCGCCGGCCCGGTCGAAGTGGCGGTTGCCCAACTGCTGCAGCATCCGGCGCGCGACGCGCCCGACGATGTCGAACGCCTGGTAGTTCTCGCCGCCGACCGAATCCCCCGGCTGGCGCTGGAACTTCATGCGGGCCGTGGTCACTTCCTGCAGCGTCGCGTCGCCGGCCGGCACCCAGGGCTTCGGGGACTGCGCGGCGGCCGGGAGCGCGAAGGCCGCGGCGCACAGCGTCGTCGCGAACACGAGGGCGGCGGGGCCGCGGGAGCGCCGGGGCGGCGCGGTCGGATTCGTGGTCATGGTCCGGAGAGTTGTCGGGCCTTCCGCGCCGGCCGGTCAAGCGCGATTCGGGCGGGCGGGGTACTCCTCACGTTCGCTTGTCATTCCCGGCCCGGTGGATCGTCAGTCGTACACGACGAGGGTCAGGGTCGCCCACGGGGCCGAACTGCCGCTCATGTTGATGTTCAGCGACGAGGTGGTGGTGAGCGTCACCTGCAGGCCCGAGAAATCGCCGCCGCGCAGCATGCCCTCGGCCCACGCGGCGAGTGCCGGGGACTCGAACACCATCTGGCTCGAGGTGGTGCCGACGCGCGCGGTGGCCAGCGGGCCCTTGGCGTCCGGGAACGGCGGCCCGCCCGCGACCATGCCGCACGCGTACCAGTTCGGCGCGCACGCCCACACCGAGACGCCGGGGATCAGGCCCAGGTTGCCCGACGCGTACGTCACGAGCATCGCGCTCCGCACGCGCCGGCCCATCGTCGACGGGTCGAACGCGAAGCGGAACGCGCTCGTGTACGCCGACCCCACCGGCACGTAGGACTGCAGGCAGTACTGCGTCGTCGTGCCCGCCCGCGCCGCGCCCCACTCGATCGGGTTCATCGTCACCACGCGCGTCGGGGCCCCGTCGGCCTGCACCGTGAACGTCGTGACGGGCGACAGCAGCTTCTCCCCGGTCGCCTGGTTGGTCGTGGTGAGCGCCCAGTAGATGCGCGCGCCGTAGGGCCAGAACGCCGTCGGCAGGTAGTACGCGTTCGTGCCTGCGGAGAGCCGCGGGGCCGTGCGGTTGTGGACCGCGGCCGAGTCGGTGCCCGCGTACACCTCGTACAGCAGCTGCCCGGCCACCGCGCCGGGGCTGGACCAGGCGAGCATCGCGACCGGTGTCTGCACCTCCGCGGGGCTCGGGGCCTGGTACACGATGCGGCCGATGCTCGAGGTGGAGAACTGCCATTCGTAGTCGGCCGCGAGCGCGGCGCCGTCCTTCGCGCGCACGCGCGTGGTGACGAGGACGGTGTAGGTCCTGTTGAGCGCCAGCGCCGTGCGCGGCACGACGACGATGCGCCGGCTGGTGGGCTCGTAGCCGATCGAACAGCCCAGGCGCTGCGTGTCGAGCTTGAGGAACACGGTGGTCGTGTCCACCGTCTTCGGGTCCAGGGAGCGGTCGAACAACGCCCAGATCTGGCCGTCGTACGCGTAGCCGGCCGAACGCGCCGGCGGTTGCACCACCAGCACCTGGAGCGGCGCCGGCTCGGCCGGCGCGACCGCCGACTTGTGGCGGCAGGACGCGAACGGCACCGCGGCCGCCAGCGCCGCGAGGCCCGCGAGCGCGACCAGCAGCGCGCGGCGCTTCACCGGATCACCACGAAGCGCCCGACCTGGTGGCCGAGCGGCGAGTCGACCGTG
>CAZIXL010000377.1:0-4006 GCA_964542885.1 uncultured bacterium | reverse complement strand
CCTCCACGTCGAGCACCAGGCGGCCGCCGACGGTCGAGAACTCGACCTCGGCGTCGTGGCCGTCGCGCGTGACCCAGACCTTCATCGCCCGCTCCGCTCGCGGCCGCGCCATGTCCATACCGACGAGTCGCCGGCGCGGTTGCCCTCGCGGCGCACGACCGCGGTGCGCTGGTGCAGGTCGTGCGCGTGCAGCGCGGCGGCGAGCAGCGCGACTTCGCCGGTCTCGCCGCCGGTGGCCAGCATCGACGGCTGGAAGTGCTCCTCGAGGAAGCGCGTGGACAGGTTGCCGGCCGCGAACTCGGGGTGCGCGCACAGCCACTTGTGGAACGCGACGTTGTGCCGCGGCCCGTCGAGCACCATCTCGCCGAGCGCGCGCAGCATGCGCCGGCGTGCCTCGTCGCGGTCGCGGCCCCAGGTGACGAGCTTGGCGAGCAGCGAGTCGTAGTGGATCGGGATCTCGTAGCCGCGGTAGACGCCCGAGTCGTTGCGCACGCCGGGGCCCTGCGGGAAGCGGGCGCGCTCGATGCGGCCGACGCTCGGCATGAAGTGGTGCGCCGGATCCTCGGCGATGATGCGCGCCTCCATCGACCAGCCGCGCGGCGCCGGCGGCTCGTCGCCGAACGAGAGCGGCAGGCCCTCGGCCACGCGCAACTGCTCGGCCACCAGGTCGAGGCCGGTCACCATCTCGGTCACGGGATGCTCGACCTGGAGCCGCGTGTTCATCTCGAGGAAGTAGAAGCGCCCCTGCTCGTCGAGGATGAACTCGACGGTGCCGGCCGACCGGTAGCCGACCTCCTTCGCCACGCGGCAGGCGGCGGCGCCGAACTCGGCGCGGATCTTCGCGTCGAACGCGGGGCTGGGCGTCTCCTCGAGCAGCTTCTGGTGGCGGCGCTGCACCGAGCACTCGCGCTCGCCCAGGAACGCCACGCGGCCGGTGTCGTCGGCCAGGATCTGCGCCTCGACGTGCCGCGGGCGCTCGATGTAGCGCTCGACGAACACGCGGTCGTCGCCGAACGCGGCCTTCGCCTCGCCGCGCGTCAGCTCCCACGCCGCGTCCAGGTCGGCGTCGCCGCGCACGACGCGCATGCCCTTGCCACCGCCGCCCGCGGCCGCCTTCAGCATGAGCGGGTAGCCGATGTCCTTCGCGAAGCGCTTCACGTCCTCGAGCGAGTCCACGGGCCCGGGCGAGCCGGGAATCACGGGCACGCCCGCGCGCACGGCGGCCTCGCGGGCCATGAGCTTGTCGCCGAGCGACGCGATGGTCTTCGGCGTCGGGCCGAGAAAAGCGATGCCGGCGTCAGCGCAGGCCCGCGCGAACTCGGCGTTCTCGGCGAAGAAGCCGTAGCCGGGGTGCACGGCGTCGGCCTTCACGCGCTTCGCCGTCTCGAGCACGCGCTCGAAGTTCAGGTAGCTCTCGCGCGAGGGGCCCGGCCCCACGTGGTAGGCCTCGTCGGCCATGAGCACGTGCAGCGCGGTGCGGTCGGGGTCGCTGAAGAGCGCGATCGAGCGGCGGCCCTCGTCGCGCAGCGTGCGCAGCACGCGCACCGCGATCTCGCCGCGGTTGGCGATCAGCACGCGCTGCAGCCGCTTCGCCATCGCGTCAGCCCTCCAGGACCACGCACGCCACGGCGAAGCCGCCGTCGTGCGAGAGCGTCAGGTGCGACGCGGTCGCGCCCAGCGACTGCAGGCGCTCGAGCGCGACGCCCGTGAAGCGCAGCGTGGGCACGCGGCCGCCGGGCTGTACGACCTCGATCTGCGTCCAGCCGACGCCGCCGGCCATGCCGGTGCCGAGCGCCTTGGACGCGGCCTCCTTGGCGGCGAAGCGCGCGGCCAGGTGGGGCGCTGGGTCTGCGAAGTGGCGGCAGTACGCCTGCTCGTCGGGCGTGAAGAGCCGCTTCTCCATGCGCTCGCCGAAGCGGCGGAGGGAGTCGGCGATGCGCTCCACCCTGCAGATGTCCACGCCGATGCCTCGCACGGCCACGGCCGCCTCCGCGAACTCGATTGGGAAGGGTGCAAAACGCGAGCGCTCGGAATCTACGCGGCCCGCGCGGCGGGGGTCAAAGCCGGCCGCCGCGCCGCCCGTCGTCCCCGCACGCCGGCGGCGGGGCCCGATTCGGACCGCCCCTCGTGCGCACCGGGCGGCGTTTCCGGGGCCCGCGGGGAGCGAAACGTCCCTCCTTTCCACGTGCAGGGGAGGGGACGCCGGCCGGTCGCCGGGCGCAGGTCGGGCCGCCGGGTATAGTCCGGGCTCCGGGCCGTCGGGAGGCGGTCGAGCCTGAAATCGCCGGGGGTTCCCGCGATTCGAGCCGCGGGCGCAGGGGAACCCGCGCGAGGCTGGTTCGTCCATTGGGGTGGAAAGGCGGGCACGCACGCTGGCCGACACGGACGAAAGAGACCTGATCGCCCGGCTGCGAGCCCGGGACCTCGAGGCGCTCGGAGAAGTGTTCCGGCGCTACGGAGAGCCGATGACCACGCTGGCGGCCAGCATGCTGCGGAACCGGACCGAAGCCGACGACGTCGTCGAGGACGCGCTGCTGCGCATCCACGCCGGCGGGCCGGCGTTCCGGGGCGAGCGCGGGCTGCGCACGTGGGTGCTGCGGATCACGGCGAACCTGTGCCGCGACCGGATGCGCCGCCGCAAGTTCGTGGCGGGCTCGGTCGACGACCTGGCGCCGGCGGGCCTGGCGTTCGATCCCGTCGAGGACTGGGACGTGGACCTGGACCAGCGCGTGCTGGCCGAGCGGCTCGAACGCGCCATCGCCACGCTGCCGGCCGAGCAGCGAGAGGCCGTGCTGATGCGCCACCGGCTGGGGCTCTCGCACGCCGAGATGTCCGAGGCGCTCGGCATTCCCGAGGGCACCGTGAAGTCGCGGCTCTCGCGCGCGCTCGGCGCGCTGCGGGCGTCGCTGGAAGGAGTGGACCGATGAACCCGCGTGATCTCGACGAGGCCCGGCTGGGCCGGCTGGTCGGCGCGACGCGCGCCCGGGCGAACCCCGCGGTGCTGGCGCGCGCCCGCGCGCGCATCGAAGCGCGCGCGAGCGTTCCCGGCGTCGCGCTGTGGCTGGCGCGGCCGGCGGTGCTCGCGGGTGCGGGCGCGCTGTTCGTGCTGTGCATCGCCGGCGCGTTCCTGGCGTCCGAGCGCGCGAGCGCGACGACGGGCAGCACGACGCTCGTCACCGCGCTGCTCGGCGAGGAGGACCTGGGGCTGCCGGTCGCCGCGAACGCGACCACGGCCCCGAACGGCGCCGCGGGCGACAGCGGCGGGGTGAACCCGTGAGCCGCCCGGCGCTCGTCGTCGCGCTCGTCGCGACGTTCCTGATCGGCGCCTCGCTCGGCCTGATGGGCGGGATCGCGTTCATGGCCCGGCACCGGCCGCCCGCCTTCTCGTGGATCGGCGCGCGGCCGGGCGAGCATCCCGGCATGCTCGGTCCCGGGATGCCGGGCGGAATGCCCGGCGCGGCCGAGCGCGCGGAGGCGCGGCGCAAGCGCGTGCTCGCCCACCTGCGCGAGGACCTGGGCCTGAGCGACGAGCAGGTGGCGCGCATCCAGCCGCTCATCGACGAGGCGCACCAGACCATGGGCGCGACGCGCGACAGCCTGCGCGCGCGCATCGACCGAGTGCTGACCCCCGAGCAGCGCGAGCGACTGCGCCGGCTCGAGGCGAGGCGGGGATTCCCTGGCGATCCACGTGGCCCCGGAGGCCGCGCGCACCGGGCGCAACCCGGAGACGAAGGAGTGGAACGATGAAGTCCAAGTGGAGCGTGGCGACGTTCGCGATTCCCGGCCTGCTGGTGGCCGCGATGGCGTTCGCGGCCGACGGAGCGAGGAAGCAGGCGCCGGTGAGCGCGCCGGAAGCGGGCGTGCGGGCCGGTGAGCGGCCGGCGGCGCCGGCCCCCGCGTGGGACCAGGCCGACGAGCTGGGGCCGCTCGCCTTCCTCGACGGCGACGACGACTGGGCGTACGGCGACGGCCCCGCCGGCGGCATGGGCCCGGGACCCGGCATGGG
>CAZIXL010000376.1:0-4009 GCA_964542885.1 uncultured bacterium | reverse complement strand
CGGCGCGGCGAAGCGGCGGCGGTGCAGCGCGGCGGCGGGCGCGGCGCCCGGGCGCGCGAACCACAGGCCCAGCGCCGCGGCCGCGGTGCGCAGGTAACGCTGGTCGTCGACCGCGTCGGGACCGGCGGCCTCGCGCGCGCAGCCGACCAGCGCCACCGGGCAGCGCGTGCGGCCGCCCCCCAGCGCCTCGAACGCGAGCAAGGCGACCACGCCCGTGTCCTCGTCGAGCACGACGTGCCCGGGCCGCAGGCTCACGGGCCGGCCCGCTTCGGGCCAGCCCGCGCCGTGCGACTCGAACAGGAACTGCGTGAGGTGGTCCGCCACGCGGCGACCTCAGTCCTTCGCGGGGGGCGGCGAGCCGCCCGAGCCGCCGGAGCCGCCCGACGAGGAGGAGCCGGACGAGCCGGACGAGCCCGCCGAGGAGGACGACGACGAGGCACCCGACGCGCCCGGCGAGGCGCCGCCCTTTTCCGCCTTCTTCCCCTCCTTGTAGGAGGAGCTGCGGTAGTCGGTGATGTAGAAGCCCGAACCCTTGAACAGGAGTCCCGCGCCGCCGGCCGGCACGCGGCGCGCCACCGCCCCGCACTCCGGGCACTCGCGCGGCGTCTCGTCCTTGATCCCGTGGAAGACCTCGAACGAATGGTCGTTCGGGCAGCGGTACTGGTAGGTCGGCATGTCCGGGTGCTCCTCCTGCGTCGTCGTCAGGCCAGTCCGGCGCTCATCACGCACGCCACGGTGGCCGTGTCCACCACTTCGTCGGCCGTGCAGCCGCGCGAGAGGTCGTTCGCCTGCCGCGCGAGCCCCTGCAGCATCGGGCCCACGGCCGCGGCGCCGCCCAGGCGCTGCGCCAGCTTGTAGCCGATGTTGCCCGCGTCGAGGTCCGGAAACACGAGCACGTTCGCGTGCCCGGCCACGACCGAGTCGGGCGCCTTGCGCTGGCCGACCGACGGCACGATCGCCGCGTCGAGCTGCAGCTCGCCGTCGATGTGCAGGTCGGGCCGGCGCTCGCGCGCGAGGCGCGTCGCCTCGCGCACCTTGTCGACGTGCGGGTGCTGCGCGCTGCCGCGCGTCGAGAAGCTGAGCATCGCCACGTGCGGCACCTCCTGCACGAGCCGGTGGTGGTTCTCGGCCGCGAGGATCGCGATCTCGGCGAGCTGCTCCGGCGTCGGGTCCGGCAGCACCGCGCAGTCGGCGAACGTGAGCACGCGGTCCTTGCCCCCGTGCACCCCGCCTGAGGCGGGGAACACCATGAGAAAAAAGGACGACACGCTCTTCATGCCCTTCTGCAGGCCGATCAGCCAGAGCGCCGCGCGCAGCACGTCGGCCGTCGTCCGCGAGGCCCCGGCGACGAAGCAGTCCGACAGCCCCTCGCGCACGCGCATCGCCGCCTGGAACACCGGGTCGACGCCGTAGCGCTCGCGGTCCTCGGGCTTCAGGCGCTCGCCGCGCGCCTGCTCGAGCGCCGTGCGCGTGCGCGCCACCCACTCGTCGGCGCTCGAGTCCACCAGCGTGACGCCGTTCAGCGTCACGTCGGCCCGGCGCGCGGTCGCCCGCGCCTCCTCGGGCGGCCCGACCAGCACCACCTCGGCCAGCCCGTCGCGCGCGAGCTTCGCCGCGGCGGTCACGATGCGCTCGTCGCCGGCCTCGGCCAGCGCGAGCCGCTGGCGCTTCGACTTCGCCAGCTTGCGGATGCGATCCAGCGCCCCACTCATGTCGCTATTCCTTCCCGCGCCTGACGACGCGGCGTCCGAAGCGTTCGAGCAGCCGGCGCTCGACGGCCGCCGGCACCAGCCCGGTGATGGGGCCGCCGTGCTTCGCGACCTCCTTCACGAGCGTGGAGTTCAGGTACACGTACTGCTGGTCCGGCATGAGGAACACGATCTCGAGCCCCGGCCGCAGGCGCCGGTTCATGAGCGCCATCTGGAACTCGAACTCGAAATCGCTCACCGCGCGCAGGCCGCGGATGAGCGTGCCCGCCCCGACCTGGTGTGCGCAGTCCACCACCAGCCCCGCGAAGTGCATCACGCTCACGTTCTTCAGCTTCTTCACCGAGCTGCGGATCATGTCCACGCGCTCCTCGGGCGTGAACAGCGAGGTCTTGGCCGGGTTGTGCGCGACCGCCACCACCACGCGCTCGAACAGCTCCGCGCCGCGGGTGGTCAGGTCGAGGTGCCCGTTCGTGAACGGGTCGAAGCTCCCCGGAAAGAGCGCGACGCTCGGCGGCTTCGGCTTCATGGGCGTTCGGCCTCCGGCGGGCCGGGCCGGTCCGCCTCGTAGAGATTCACCGTGGTCTCACCGTAGCGACGCTCGCGCACGAGCGCGAGCGTTCCGGAGCGGGAAGGTACGTCATCCTTCTGGTGCCTTTCGAGCAGGACGCGCGTGCCCGGCGCGAGCCGCCCCGGGGCCCCGAGCGCCGCGAGCACCGCGCGTGCCTCCTCGCCGCCGTAGGGCGGGTCGGCCAGCACGAGCGACGCCTCGGCGAGCGGGCCGGACAGTCTGGCGATTCCCTGCGGCAGGCGCAACGGCCAGAGCCGGGCGCGCGCCTCGAGCCCCAGCGTGGCGAGGTTGCGCTCCAGCGCGGCGCGCGCGCCGCGGGCGGGCTCGACGAAGTCGGCGAAGGCCGCGCCGCGCGAGAGCGCCTCGATGCCGAGCGCCCCGCTGCCGGCGAAGAGGTCCACGACGCGCAGCCCGGCGAAGGGCTCGAGCGACATGAAGACCGCCTCGCGGACGCGATCCGACGTCGGGCGCGTCCCGAGCCCCTTCGGGGCCTCGAGCCGCCGCCCCCCGAACTCCCCCGCGATCACGCGCATGGTCGGGCGCGGAGGATGGCCGCAGGGCGTCCGGGTGTCAAGAAACCGGAACCGCTTTCCCTCTCGCCGGCAACGACTTGCGGCCCCATCCGCAGGCCGTGCGTGAGGCCTCAGGGCAGCTCGACGGTCTCGTAGCCGGCCGGCGCCGCGAGCCGGAAAGCGCCGGCGCCGCGGGCCTTCGAGAAGCGCCAGCCCGAGAGCCGGTACGTGATCGCGCCGTCGCCGCCCGCGACCTCGAGCCGGCTCGGCAGCCCGCGCGCGTCGAGCCACACGGTCGCGCTGTCGGCCACGCCGGCGCCTTCGCGCATCGCGAGTCCGAAGCGGCCCTCGCCGAGCGCGCGCTCGCGCACGAGCGAGCCGTCGCCGAGCAGTACGCGCCACCAGCGCAGCGCCGGCGCCACCTGGCGCGGACCGAAGCGGATCACCTGCTTCGTCGCGGGCTGCAGCCACTCGCCCCCGTCGCCGCGCGCCGCGACGCGCTCGCCGGTGGCGGGCACGTCGAGCCGCACGCGATCGGGCGGCTCGAGCGCGAGCGTGCCGTACACGATGCGCGCCTTCGCACCCGGAGCGGCGGGCAGGGTGTAGCGCAGCGTCGCTTCGGCGCGTCCGTTCGCCGCGAGCTTCGCCACGAACGCCTTCGCCGACAGGAGCGGCTCGCCCGCCGCGCGCGCGGCCGGGGCCGCGAGCACGCACGCGAGCGCCAGCGCGGCGCCGATCCGGATCCGGTTCATCGTCCCTCCCGCCTCTGCCCGAGCCATTCGCGCAGGTCGTCCCAGTCCAGGTGCCGCGCGTCGTCGGGCACGTGCAGCGCGAACCAGTCCTCGCCCGCGCGGTCGGCCACGCGCAGCAGCTCGACCGCGATCCGCACCCGCGCCCAGCCCGAGCCGTCCTCGAGTTCGATCCGGTCGGGCCACTCGGCACCCCCGGTGCGCGTCCAGCCCGCGTAGCGCACCGTCACGCTCCGGCCGTCGCGCGACAGGCGCGCCTCGTCCGGCCGCCCGTCGTCGTCCACGACCATCCCGAGCGAATCGCCGCGCTCGGTCCACGCCAGCCGCAGCCCCGCGCTGTCGCGCACGGCCGCCCGCCAGGCCGCGGCCGGCGGATCCCACGCGGCCCCGATCCCGAGCGCCAGCAGTTGGGTCGGCGGCGCGATGCCGAGCGTCTCGCCCGCGCCGCCCACCGCCCGCGCGAGCCGCGCC
>CAZIXL010000375.1:0-4018 GCA_964542885.1 uncultured bacterium | reverse complement strand
AGGGCCGCCGGGACGCGGGCCGCCGAAGCCACCGGGCCGCGGAGGTCCGCCCGGACGCGGGCCGCCGAAGCCGCCAGGACGCGGGCCCGCGGGCGACGCGAAGCCGCCGCGCTCGGGCTCGCGCGTGCGCGGCGCCTCGAAGCTCTTCGTGGCCGCGCGCTCGCTCTCCTTGCGCGCGATCTTCGCCACCGTGAGGCGCTTCTTCGTGTTCTCGCCGCTCGTCTCGCCGGGCTTGCGGATCATCTCGGTCTTCGCGGGCGGCTCGTCGTCGTCGAGGAAGTCCTCGGCGAGCTCCTCTTCGAGCGGCTCCTGGGGCGCGGGCCCGTGCAGGACCACGAACCAGCCGTCGGCGTCCTCGACCTCGGCCTGCACGCCCAGCTCGGCCTCCATCGGCGCAGTCGCGAACGCGACGCCGCGGCCGCGCAGCTCCTCGGCCCACGCTTCGAACTCGGCGTCCTCGAACGCGAACGCGAGTCGCTGCTCGGCGTGCAGCGGCAGCGAGTCGGCGTCGGCGCGGTCGTGGATCGCGAGCCGGGTCGCGCCGGTGTCGAACGCGATCCAGCCCTCGCGCTCGGCCGCCACGCGCAGGCCCAGCAGCTCGCGGTAGAAGTGCACCGTGCTCGCGAAGCGCGCCGCGTTGACGATCGCGTGCGAGAGCGCCGGCCAGTGGCCCGGGGCGATCCCGTCGCGCGGCTCGACGAGCTGCACGCGGTTCCCCTCGGGATCGCGCAGCACGGCACTGCGGCCGTCGGGCGTCTCGGTGACCTCGCCCTCGAACACCACGCCCTTCGCCTTCAGCGTCTCCATCCGTGGATCGAGCGGCTGGGCGGAGAGCGCGAGCTGCAGCTCGGGAGCCTCCCCGGCGGGGGACGGGCGCAGGACGAGCGACGCGCCGCGCAACGCGAACGAGACCCACTCGGGGGAGGCGTGGGCGACCTTCAAACCGAGCTTCTGCTCGTAGAACGCCTTCTGGCGTTCCAGCTCGGGCGTGACCAGGACGATGCTGTGCAGGCGGCCCATGGGGGGTCGCGCCATCCTTCCTCGTTCGGGACCTGTCCGCCTTCTATTCGAGGTTCAGCCAGACACTCTTGAGCTGCGTGTATTCGTTCAGGCAGGCGGCGCCGAGATCGCGCCCGAAGCCGCTGCCCTTGTAGCCGCCGAACGGCATGCCGGGATCGAAGTAGTTGTACGTGTTGATCCACACCGTGCCGGCACGCAGCCGGCGCGACACCCCGTGGGCCTTCTTCACGTCCCGTGTCCACACGCCGGAGGCGAGACCGTAGAACACGTCGTTCGCCTTGGCGACGGCGTCGTCGACGCCGTCGAACGGGATCACGGCCAGCACGGGCCCGAAGATCTCCTCCTGCGCGACGCGCATGCGATTGTCCACGTCGGCCAGCACCGTGGCCTGGACGAACGTGCCCTTGCCGTCGACCGGCTGGCGCGAACCGCCGGCGACCAGCCGCGCCCCCTCCCGGACCCCGGTGTCGATGTAGCCGAGCACCGAGTTCATCTGCTTCTCGTTCACGAGCGCGCCCAGGCGCGTCCTGGGATCCAGCGGGTCGGCGGGGACCATCTTCTTCGCGCGTTCGGCGAGCTTCCCGACGAACTCGTCGTAGATGGCCTTCTCCACCAGCAGGCGCGAGCCGGCCGCGCACACCTCGCCCTTGCCGTAGAAGATGCCGTTCATGGCGCCGCGCACGGCGGCGTCGAGGTCGGCGTCGGCGAACACGATGTTCGGCGACTTGCCGCCCAGCTCCAGCGTGAGCTTCTTCACCGTCTCGGCGGCGGTGCGCATGAGGTGGATGCCCACCTCGGTCGAGCCCGTGAAGCTGATCTTGTCGACCTGCGGGTGCCTGACCATCGCCTCGCCCGCGACGGAGCCGCGGCCGGGCACGATGTTGAGCACGCCGGGGGGCAGCCCGGCCTCGAGCGCCAGCTCGCCGATGCGGATCGCCGACAACGGCGTCTCGGCCGCGGGCTTCACGATCACGGTGTTGCCGGCGGCCAGCGCCGGCGCGGCCTTCCAGCCGACCATGATCATCGGGAAGTTCCACGGGATGATCGCACCCACCACGCCCACCGGCTCGCGCAGCGTGTAGGTGAAGAACGCGGGCGAGACGTTCGTGGTGTCGCCCGTGAGCTTGCTGGCCCAGCCGGAGAAGTAGTGGAAGCAGCCGGCGACCATCGGGATGTCGATGTGGCGCGACTCGAAGATGGGCTTGCCGTTGTCCATCGTCTCGAGGCGCGCGATCTCGTCGGCGTTCGCGAGGATCAGGTCGCCCAGCCGGTGCAGCACGCGGGCGCGGTCGGCGGCCTTCATCTTCGGCCACGGGCCGCTCTCGAACGCGGCGCGCGCGGCGCGGACCGCGCGATCCACGTCCTCGGCACCGGCCTCGGCCACGGTCGTGATGAGCGATTCGGTCGCCGGGTTGCGCGTCTCGAACGTGGCGCCCGAGGCGGCGTCCACCGCCTGGCCGTCGATGATGAGCTTGCCCGGGCGCACCGGCGCCAGCGTGTCCGACATGATCCCTCCCCAACCGGCTCAGCCCGCGACGCGGGCGTTCTTGATCGTTTCGGCGTGCTTGCGGTCGTGCTCCGGGAGCCGCAGCAGGACCGCCCCGAGGGCGTGCCCCGCCGACCAGGTCCCGGCCGGCTCTTCGGGAACGCCCTGCAGGCGCGCGACCAGCTCGGCGCGCGTCCTGTGCAGCAGCCGCACCGCCTCGTCCCAAGTCAGATGCCGCAGGGCGGCCAGGTGGCGCTCGTTGATTTCGGCGTGCACCGCCGGGTCCGTGATGCCGGCCCACGAGGCGGGAGTCCCCGCCAGCAGCGCGTCGAACTCGTCGAGCCGCACCTGGTCGCGCACCGCCAGGTGCAGCACGACCTCGTGGATCGTCCACTTGCCCTCGGCCACGGGCCGCATCGCGCTGCCCGCGCCCAGCCCCTGGATCGCCGCGAGCACGGCCACCCGGGCGCGCTCGAGCTCGAAGAGCAGCAGGTCCTTCGCGGAGGCGGCCGCCCGCTGCGGCGCGAACGCCGGCACGACCGCGCGCGGCTTCGGGGTGCGACGCCCGGCGCGCTGCTTCGCGGCGCGCTTCGGCGCGGCGCGGCGCTTCGCCGCCTGCTTCCGCGCGGGCGCCCGCTTCTTCGCGGTCCGGCGCGGGGCGGTGCGCTGCTTCGCGGGGCGCTTCGCCACGGTCCTCTTCTTCGGCGCGCGCTTCTTCGCGGCGCGCTTCTTCACCACGGCCTTCTTCGCCGCGGGACGCGTGCGCGGCGCGGCCCGCTTCTTCGCGGAGCGCTTCGCCACCGCCTTCTTCCGGCGCGCCGCCACGTTCGTCACCCTAGCTTCGGCCCGCG
The DNA here is from genome assembly GCA_964542885.1 of uncultured bacterium. Taxonomy (GTDB): domain Bacteria; phylum Eisenbacteria; class RBG-16-71-46; order RBG-16-71-46; family RBG-16-71-46; genus CAIXRL01. Next base: position 661 of record CAZIXL010000375.1, on the reverse strand, counting down.
TAGTCGTAGACGCCGCGGCCCGACTTGCGGCCCAGGCGGCCCGCCGCGACGTACTGCTCCATCAGCGGGCAGGGCCGGAACTTCTCGCCGAGCGAGCGGTGCAGGAAGCGCAGGATCGAGAGCCGCGTGTCGAGCCCGACCAGGTCGACCAGCTCGAACGGCCCCATGGGGTGGTTGAGTCCCAGCTTGAGCGCCTTGTCGATGTCCGCGGCGCTCGCGACCCCCTCCTGCAGCATGTAGAACGCCTCGTTGCCGATCATCGCGTTGATGCGCGACGTGACGAAGCCGGGCGACTCGCGCACCACGACGCACTCCTTGCCCATCGCCCGGCCCACGGCCTCGCAGGCGGCGATCGTGCGGTCGTCGGTCTCGAGCGCGCGCACGATCTCGAGCAGCTTCATCCGGTGCACGGGATTGAAGAAGTGCAGCCCCACCACCTGCGGCGCGCGGCCCGTGGCCGCCGCCATCTCGGTGATCGACAGCGACGACGTGTTCGAGGCGAGGATGGCGTGCTTCGGGGCCAGCCGGTCGAGGTGCCCGAAGATCTCGACCTTGAGGTCGATGCGCTCCGGCACGGCCTCGATCACGAGGTCGGCGTGCCCGGCGGCCTCGGCCAGCGTCTCGACGCCGCGCACGCGCCGGCGCGCGGCCACCGCGTCGG
>CAZIXL010000374.1:0-4025 GCA_964542885.1 uncultured bacterium | reverse complement strand
GCTTCGCTGCGCGCGCGACGCTCACGTTCTCGTCCGGCGGGGCGGCGAGCAGCGTTGCGGGTGAGCGGACGCCGGTGGTCGCGATGCGCGCGTCGTTCAGGCCCACCATGTCGAGCGTCCACCAGCCGGACAGGTAGGGGATCGCGCCGGCGTCCGAGACGAGCAGCCGGCCGGCGGGGTGGACGCCGGCGAGCACGCGGCCCAGCCGCTCGTGCGCCCGCGCCAGGTCCTCGGCGTACCAGCGCCGGCCCGCGAGCGCGGCGGGGGCGCCGGCCAGTTCGAGCCCGGCGCCCAGCGCGGCGAGGAGCAGCGGCAGGGCGAGGCGCGCGGCGAGCACCGGCGCGCGCGCGCCGACACGCGCAGCGATGCGCGCGAGCCCGACCTCGGCGAGCGCGGCCAGCGCCGGGTCGAGCGGCGCGAGGTAGCGGTGCTGGTAGCCCATGACGTGCTCGGGCCGCACGAAGAAGAGCGTGAGCGCGAAGGTCGCGGCGAGCGCGGGCAGCAGCGTTCGCGGCGGCCGGACGAGCACGAACGCGAGCGGGAGCCCGAGGACGAGCACGTTCGCGACGAGCCACTCGCGCACGACGGGCCAGCCCGCGAACGGGCCCACGCCCGCGACCTTGACGTAGAAGGGGAGCGGCCAGGGCAGCCCGTACCACGCGGCGCGCGCCGCCCACGCGGCGGCGAAGGGAAGCAGCCAGCCGAGCGCGGCCGCGAGCGCGAAGCCGCGGCGGCGTCCGGGCGGCAGCGCCGCCGTCACGACGGCGAGCACCACGCCCGCGGCGAGCGAGCCTTCTGGCCGCGTGAGCGAGGCGAGCAGCGCGAGCGCGACGACGGGCGCCGGCCGCGCGCCGGCGCGGTGGCGCAGCAGGCCGGCGCCGGCCGCGAAGGTCGCGGTCAGCAGCAGCGACTCGAGCGCGGTCTCCATGCCGCTCACCGCGTGCACCGCGAGCGCCGGCTGCGCGCACAGGACGAGTGCGGCCGCCGCGGCCGCCCACGCCGCGCCGCCGCACTCGCGGGCGGCCCAGCGCGCCGCGACGGCGATGGTGGCGAGCGTCGCCAGCACGCCCAGCAGCTTCGCGACCAGGAGCGCGTCGAGCCCCAACGCCTGCGGGACGGCGAGCAGCAGCATCCACGGGAACGACGTGCAGCCTTCCGCGCGCGGGCCCGTCGCATTGAACACGGGGGCCCAGGCCTTCGGCCAGGTGCCGCGCGTAGCGCAGCGTGATGTAGGCGTCTTCCACGGTGAACGGCCACGCGCGCCACGTCATGACCGCGAAGGCGGCCGCGGCGGCGACCCACGCGAGCGCGGGCAGCACGGCGGGCACGGCCGCGGAGCGGGAAGCATCCGCCGGATCGGGAACGAGCATGGGTCGGACTATGCCACGTCGCGCGGGGATCGCGCGCCCCGGCGGAAGGCCGGCGGATTGGAACGCCCGCGCGGCCGGGGTAGCATGCGCGACGCTCGCGCCTCGCACCGACCCGCCGGCCTTCCATCGCCCACCTCCTGGAGTGCGTCCATGCCCCGCCTCGTCGAATGCGTCCCCAACTTCTCCGAAGGCCGCCGCCGCGAGGTGGTGGACCAGATCCTCGCCGTCATCGCCGCCGTGCCGGGCGTGACCCTGCTCGACTCCGAGATGGACCCCGACCACAACCGCTCGGTGCTCACGTTCGCGGGCGAGCCCGAGCCGGTCATGGAGGCGGCGTTCCAGGCGGTGAAGAAGGCCGCGGAACTGATCGACCTGAACCACCATTCCGGGCAGCACCCGCGCATGGGTGCGACCGACGTGGTGCCGTTCGTGCCGGTCGAGAACGTGACGCTGGACGACTGCGCGGAGATGGCCCGCCAGGTGGCCAGGCGGATCGGCGAGGAGCTGGCCATCCCGGCCTTCCTCTACGAGGCGGCGGCCGCGACGCCGGCGCGCACGAGCCTGGCCGACGTGCGGCGCGGCGAGTTCGAGGGCCTGCGCGAGTTGATCGGCAAGGACCCCGCCCGCGCGCCCGACTTCGGGCCCGCGAAGATCCACGCCACGGCCGGCGCAACCGCCGTGGGCGCAAGGCGATTCCTCGTCGCCTTCAACGCGAACCTCAACACCGGCGACGTGCGCGTGGCCAAGGCGGTCGCGGCCGCGATCCGCGAGCAGAGCGGCGGGCTCAAGAACGTGCGTGCGCTCGGCTTCTCGATCGAGGGCGGGCGGCGGGCGCAGGTCAGCATGAACCTCGTCAACGTCGAGGCGACGCCGATCCACCGCGTGCTCGCGCTCGTGCGCGCCGAGGCGGCGCGCCACGGCGCGGCCATCTCGGGCTGCGAGGTGGTCGGGCTGGTGCCCGAGGCGGCGCTGCTCGAAGCGGCCGAGCACGGCCTGCAGCTCGAGGGGTTCAACCGCGACCAGGTGCTGGAGCTGCGGCTGCGCAAGCCGCCGCTCACCGAGGCGGTGCCGGTCGCGACCTTCTTCGAACAGGTGGCCGGGCCCACGCCGACCCCGGGCGGCGGGACGGTGGCGGCGTTCGTGGGCGCCCTGGCCACGTGCCTCGCGACCATGGTGGCCAACCTCACCATCGGCAAGAAGAAGTACGCGGCCTCCGAGCCGGCCATGGCCGCCCTGAAGCGCGAGGCGGCGGACCTGCGGGCCGAGTTGCTGGGGCTCGGCCGGCGCGACAGCGAGGCCTTCGACGCGGTGCTCAAGGCCCGCCGGCTCCCGCAGGCGACCGCGGACGAGCAGGCGGTCCGGGCGGCCGCCATTTCGGCGGCCGACCTCGGCGCGTCCCGGGTGCCGCTCGAGACCGTGCGGGCCTGTACGAAGGTGGCGGACCTGGCGGCGATCGCCGCCCGTCAGGGCAACGTCAACGCGGTCACCGACGCCGGGGTGGCCGGACTGCTGGCCCGGGCGGCGGGCGAGGGTGCGGCGCTCAACGTCGAAATCAACCTGAAGTCACTGCCAGATGGAGCCGATAAGACAGCCGTGGCAGCGGACCTCGAGTCGGCACGCACCGCGCTGCTCGCCGCTGGCGAGCGGTGCCTGGAAGCCGTGAGAGCCGGCATGAGCGCTTGATAGGGACTGTCCTGTAGCCGGTCGGCGAGGGGTCGGCCGGGGAGAATCAGCCAACTTGGAAAAGGCGATCGAGATCAAGCGTCGAGCTCAGCGCTGCATCCAGAACGGCGATCTGGACGGCGCGCTGGCCGAGTACGAGAAGCTCGTCGGCTTCGAGGACTCCGACCCCTACAACTACGTCCTCCTCGCGGACCTTCTGTTCAAGAAGGGCGACCCGAGCGAGGCCGCGGAGCGCTACCTCTCGGCCGTCGCCGCCTACGAAAAGGCGTCCCTCTACAAGAACGCGATCGCCGTGTGCAAGAAGATGACGCGCCTCTCGCTCTCGCCGGCGAAGGTGCTGCACGCGCTCGCGAACCTGCACGCCCTCGACGGCCTGGCCGGCGAGGCGGCCCTCTACTACGTGCAGTACGCCGAGCACATGGTGCGCTCGAGCGCGCCGGCGGATGCCGCGGTCGCGCTGCGCAAGGCGTTCGACGTCTGCCAGGACAACATCAAGGTGCTCGAGCAGCTCTCCGAGGCGTGGCTCCTCGCGGGCGACCAGCACCAGGCGGCGCAGGCGCTCGTCGAGGCCGCGACGCACTACAAGCAGCGCGGCCAGGTGATGGACGAGCACCGGTGCCTCAAGCGCGCGTCGACGCTCGACGCCAGCGTCGCGGGACCCGTGCCGGAGGACCTGCCGCTCGAGATCACCCACGAGACCACGACGGGCGTGGCCGAGGCCGCGTCGTCGGCGCCCGAGGCGCCGCTCGAGATGGTCGAGACGGCGCGCCAGTCGGCCGAGCCGGCGAGCGAGTTCGAGATCGAGCCCACGTCGAAGGCCAGCGTGCTCATGACGCGGCCCGACCTGTCCACCGCGCGCGACCTCGAGGGCTTCGATTCGGGCCGTCACCACTTCGGCTCCGGCGGCGAGACCAACGGCGAGACGGCGGCCGCGGCCGCGGAGCCCGTCGCGCCCGAGCCCGAACCCGTGGT
>CAZIXL010000373.1:0-4056 GCA_964542885.1 uncultured bacterium | reverse complement strand
GCGGCTGCCGTCACGGGCGCCGTCGCCGGGCGGTTCTTCAGCCAGTCGAGCAGGTCGTCGCGCGTCACCCGGCCCGCCACGCCCGAGCCGCGGATCGAGCGCACTTCGGCGACCGACACGTCGTGCTCGCGCATGATGCGGCGCACCGCCGGCGACAGCGTGCGCTCGTCGTCGTGGCCGAGGCCCGCGCCCGAGGCCGCGCCGTTGCCGCCCTCGGCGACCGCGACCGCCGCCGGCGGAGCCGGCGCCGAAGGAGCCGAAGCGGCCGGGGCCGCCGCGCGCGCGGGAGCCGCCGTCGCAGGGGCCGCCGCCGCGGGAGCGCCCGCCGCCTCGCCCGCGCCGGCGATCGAGCCGATCTCGGTGCCCACGAGCACCGTCGTGCCCTCCGGAACGACGATGGCCGCCAGCGTGCCCTCGGCCGGCGAAGGGATCTCGACGTTGATCTTGTCCGTCTGGATCTCCACCAGCGGCTCTTCCTTGCGCACCTTGTCGCCGACGGCCTTGAGCCACTTGGCGACGGTGCCCTCGGCGACGCTCTCGCCCAGCTGCGGAACCACGATCGAGATGGCCATCTTGCTCCTCCGTTGGTGCCGTCCCGGGCTCCCGGCCGGCGGTCTCGGTTCTTCGATTCGTCGTCGCGCGGCCGCGATTCGTGGCCGCCGCGACATCAGTCCTGGGCGTGCGCCCGGCGCCGCTCGAGCCGCAGCCGCCGGCGCTCCAGCGCCTTCGCGTGCTCGGCCCGTTCCTCGTCGTTCGACAGCACCAGCGGCGGCACCGGCGTCGGCCGGCGCGTGACCGGGTCGAGCGCCACGAACGTCACGAACGCGGTGCCCGTGCGGCGCCGCTCGCCGGTCAGGACGTCCTCCGACTGGACGTCCACCCGGATCTCCATGCTGCTGCGGTCCACCAGCGTCAGCCGCGCCTTGAGCAGCGCGACCTGCCCCACCATGACCGGGGCCAGGAAGGCCATGTCGTCGAACGCCGCGGTGACCACCGGGCGCCGACTGTGCCGGTTCGCCACGAGCGCGGCGGCCAGGTCCACCCAGTGCATCACCGTGCCGCCCAGCAGCGTCCCGTGCACGTTCGCATGGTGCGGCAGGACCAGCTGGGTCATTTCGGACGCCGACTCCGCGACCGTACGGCCTTCGCGCTGGGCTTCGGGACTCACGTGGAGGCGTTCTCCCGGACGGGACCGCGGCGGCACCCTCGCGGGGCCCGCCGGAAAAGTGGGCGGCAGTATAGGGGCCGCTCGGAGGGGCCGCAAAGACGCGGGCGGAACACGCCTCCCGGGGCTGCGGGCGGCCGTCGGGGGGCCGCCGCCCCGGGCGTCAGTCGTCGTCGTCGTCGTCCGCGCGCCGGCCCTGGGCGACCGTGCGGGCCGTGAAGGCCCCGCGCACCATCGGCGGCAGCGGGGCGTCCGCCCCGTGGGCGTTCCGCCACAGGATCTCGTTCACCTCGTCGGGCGGGACGACGTCGGCGAGCTGCCAGTTCATGCGGTCGCTGCGCTCCTGGCCGTAGGCGCCCGCCACGTTCCGCTCGTCCAGGTCGAGGCGCGCCGGCCGGCACGCGTAGGGCGTGAAGTCGGGGGTGCCGGTGAACGCGCCGTACATCGGCGAGGCGCCCGCGTCGTACTGCGACATGGGCGACAGCCCGAGGATCAGCTCGATCGTGCGCAGCATGCCGGCGTTGGTGTAGAAGCCGCTGTCCACCACCCCCCGCTTCGCCCACGGGCTCGCGACGAACGCGGGCGTGCGATGCGCGTCCACGTGGTCGGGGCCGTTGGCGGCGTCGTCCTCGATCACGAAGATCGCGCTCTCCTTCCAGTAGCGGCTGCGGGAAATGCGCTCGACCAGCTTTCCCAGAGCCAGGTCGTTCTGCCCGACGTAGGCCCGTGGCGTGAGCGTGCCCGAGCACGTGCCCATGGTGTGGTCGTTCGGCAGGCGGATGATCGACAGCTGCGGCAGGCCGCCTTCGGCGTCGTAGCGGTCGAACTCCGCGAGCCAGGCCGCGTAGCGGTCGAGGTCCGAGTAGAGCGGGTCGTAGCCGCGATAGTGCGGCGCGACGTGGCCGCGCAGGCCTTCGATGCCGGCGGTCACGGTGTCGCGCGGGTCGTCGGGGTTGAACACGAACTCGCCGTAGCTGCGGTAGCTCACGCCCGCCCGCGCGCACGCGTCCCACAGGTAGCCGCCGCTCGGGTAGGCGTGCGGGTTGCCGCCCTCGTAGTCGTAGACCGGACTGGTCCCCACCGACTTGGTCACGTAGTCGGTCGAGTAGGCGGCCATGCCCCAGTTGTGCCCGTCGGCGCTGCCGTCCGCCTCGACGTAGGTGTTGTCGAGCAGCACGAACGTGCGCGCGAGCGCGTGGTGGTTGGGCGTCACGTCCTCGCCGAACAGGCAGAGCGACGCATCGCCCTCGCCTTCCGGCATGTCCCCCAGCACCTGATCGTAGGAGCGGTTCTCCTTGAACACGTAGAAGACGTGGCGGATCGGCGAGCGGCCGCCCGGCTTCGCGGGGATCGGCGAGTCCTTGGGGCGCCCCGCCTTCGCGCCGGGCGGCGAAGGCCTGTTCGCGAGCACACGCTTCGAGAAGCGCGCGAGCGCCGCCGCGTCGGGCGCATCCACGATCGAGAGCCCGCCCCGGCCGAGCAGGCGCTCGATCAGGTAGCCGCACCACGCCGTCGTGTCGGCCGGGACCAGGTTCGTGGGGTAGGAGCCGCTTCCCTTCCCGTTGGCGACGACGAGCGCGCCCGTCCCCGGCACGACCTTCACCGCCGTCGGGTACCAGCCCGTCGGCACGAAGCCCAGCGGCCGGCTGCGGCCCGCCACCGTGACGTCGAACAGCGCGAGGCAATTGTCGTCGGCGTTCGCCACGATCAGCCGGCCCTGCGGATCGATCGCGAGGCCGTTGGGCGTGCTCCCGGTGGGCGCGCGCGGATCGGGCGAGGTCACGATGGTCTCGGTCACGCGGCCCGCCGCCACGTCCACGACCGAGACCGTGTTGAGGTTCGCGTTGGCGACGAACAGCCGAGCGCCATCCGGCGACTCGGCGAGGTCGCACGGGTGGTCGCCGACCCGCACGACGCGCTCCACCACGCCGCGTTCGGGATCGACGATCGCGACCGCGGAGGCGCTCCACAGGCTCGCGAACACGCGGCCGTCACGCGCGACGAGACAGGTGTACGGGACCGCGCCGAGCGGCACGCGGCGCAGCACGGAGCGCGCGCGCAGGTCCACCACGTAGAGCGCCGAGTCCATTCGGGCGACGACGTGCAGGAGGCCGCGACGGTCGTCCACCGCGAGGCCGGTCGGCCACACGGCGCCCGCGCCGAGGTGCAGGGGCCGGCCCTGCGGGTACTGGTCGCCGTCCGCGTAGCGCGGCGCGAGCGCGATCGAGTCCGCGAGGCGCGCCCGGCCCGCGCTGAAATCGTAGAAGTAGAGCCGGTTGTCGGTGCCGCCCGCGGCGACGATGCGGCGGCCACTGTCGGCGAAGGCCACGCCCAGCCAGGTGCCTGGGATCGGCAGCCGCTGGCCGAGCCGGGCCGTCGTGACGTCGACGATCGAGAGACCGGAGACCCCGCCCCCGCTGCAACTCGCCACCGCCCAGCGGCCGTCCGGGCTCAGGGCCAGGCCGAGCGGGAAGTCTCCCGTGTCGGCCCACCGGCCGGCGGGCGTGAGCGTCCAGCCGGTCGGCAGGCGCAGCCCGCCGTCGGCGGTGCGGCCGGGCCGCTCGGCGCGCGGGGCGGCCGGCGCCGCCACACCCGCCGCGATGAGCAAGGTCGTCACCGACAGGATCGCGAGGATTCGGGGGAACCTCACGGTTCACGCCCTCCGTTGCGTGGCGAAAGGGATCGAAAGCCGGACGGCCGGCCGTCCCGCGGGGGACGGCCGGCCGGTCCGGAACGGCGGGCCGTCCGTTGCCGAGGGAGACGGACCGCGCGGGGCGGAGCCTCGGCGGCGGGTTGCGATGTTCTCGGCGCCGCCGTCACCGCGACCGTTCCCCGGTCATGACGCTGCGCTGCGAGCGTCGCGAAGCTAGGCGGACCCGTCCGCGATCGCT
>CAZIXL010000372.1:0-4062 GCA_964542885.1 uncultured bacterium | reverse complement strand
TGATCGCGGACAGCGACATGCTGGGCAACGAGCAGTACATCCCCCCGCTCGCGAACGACTCCGAGCACTTCGGCGATTTCTGGGACGGCTGGGAGGGCGGGATCACCTACCTGAACCAGGCGCAGAGGCTCAACTACGGGCTCGGCGTCTTCCGCCTGACGAGCCTGTGGGATCCCGACTTCGAGGTGCTGCGCCGCGAGAAGCGCGTGGGGCTTCTCGCGCTGGCGAGCTACCCGTTCAGCCGCTTCGATCGCATCGACGCCTCGCTCGAGGTCCGGCACGCGTCGAACCACCTGCTCCGCGACGGCGAGGCGCCGACCGTGGACCTGGTCTCGAACTACGTGAGCCTGGTGCACGACAACTCGCGCTGGACGTGGGGCGGCCCGGTGGGCGGCACGCGGCTCAACCTGACGGCGGGGTTCACGCGCGACATGACCGGCGGCCGGTCGGACTACGGCACCGCGTTCGGCGAGGTGCGCCACTACCGCCAGCCGCTGCCGAACCTGGTCACCGCCTGGCGCGTGAACGGCTGGGCCAGCTTCAGCCGCGACGCGCAGCGGCTCTACCTCGGGGGGCCGACGCGCCTGCACGTGGCCGAGCGCCGCTACGCCTCGGGCCTGCAGACGATCGTCGTGCAGCAGGAGACGCGCTACCCGCTGCTGCGCGGGCTGGTGCTGGGCATCCCCGCGCCGTGGATGTTCCCGCCGATCAACGTGGCCGCGTTCGGCGACGCCGCGTGGACGTTCGACCCGAGCGGCGACCGGCGGATCGGCGTGGCGGGGTGGGGGATCTACCTGGGCGGCGGCTACTGGCCGGCGGTGCGCTGGAACTGGATGTGGGTGACCGAGGACTGGCACCGCTTCCTGAACCACGCGCCGCAGCACGAGTTCTTCATCGCCTACAACTTCTGAGCGGCCGCTACTGCCCCGGGTCGATCCGGACCTCGACGGGATCGGAGAAGCCGCCCCGGTAGTCGAGGATCGAGCCGTCGAGGTCGAGGCGCGCCACCGAGCGGTTGGAACGCGACAGCACCCACGGCTGCCCCGTGGACGGGTCCACGGCCACGTCGTACGGGGCGCCGAAGCCCGTCGCGGTCACCTCGACCGCCAGCGTCGCGAGGTCCAGGCCCAGCAGCCGGCCGCCGACGTCGTCGGCGATCCAGGCGCGGCCGCGGCCGTGGTCCAGCGCGACGCCGATGGGGCCGAGCGCGGCGCTGGTCGAGTCCACGAGCTGGCCGGCTTCGCCGATCCGCCAGACGCGGCCGAGCGTGTACGAGGTGACCCAGGCGATCCGCGTCACCGGGTCCACGGCGATGCGCGACGGCTGGCCGACGAACGCCGTGCCGAGCGGGACGCCGGCGGCCGAGAAGTGCCGGACGCGGTTGCCGCCGCGCTCGACCACCCAGACCGAGCCGTCGGCGCCGCAGACCGCGATCGCCACGGGATCGTCGATCAGGTTCAGGTACCCGGGCGTGGCGGCGGTGCCGTTGCGGTAGTAGTGGGCCACGCCGCCCTGCCGGTCGCAGATCCACGCCGTGTGGTCCAGCGGGCCGAGCGCGATGGCGTCGGGCGAGCGGATGCCCTGGATCGAGAAGACCTGGCCGGTGCTTGGGGCGAGGCCCCAGACGACACCGTCGAGCGACGCGGACGCCCACACGAAGCCGTCGAGCGGGTCCACGGCGAGGCGCCCGACCTCGCCGAAGCGGTCCTCGCGCAGCGTGACGTCGCGACCGTCGGGCGACAGGCGCACGACCTCGTGCGACCCCGGGTCGGCGACCCACGCCCGCACCGGCCCGGGCGTGGCCTCATCCTCGACGGCGCGGTTCGCGGGCGCGCCGTCGATCACGTAATCGAGCCGGTAGCCGACGCGCACGCCGTTCGAAAGCCCGCTGTCGAAGAAGCGGTCGGCCTCGGCGGACAGCCGCCCGAGCGAGCGCCACAGCGAGTCGCCTTCGACACGGCGCCAGATCTCGAACCCGTCCACGCCGATGCCCGGGCGCGGATCCCACCACAGGCTCACGGACTGGTAGCCGGCGACGGCGTTGAAACCCGTCGGCCGCCCGCCCGTGACCGGGTTGCCCAGGTCGAGCGGGTTCAGGCGGTCGCGGCGGCTGCAGCCCGCGAGGGCCAGCGCCGCGAGCAGGATCAGAAGCGCACGGCGATCGCGCATCGGTCGGGAAGCAGGACCAGGGTGGCGCGGGGTTCCCGGGAGCGGTGGACGAAACGCAGCCAGACCGCGCTCGCGAGCAGCGCCTCGCCGGCGAGCAGCGAACCGCTCGAGAGCCGGTCCATGCGCACCGTCGCCCGCCAGCGGGCATCGACGCGGTCGGGGTCGGTCTCGGCCAGGTAGTCGTCGTAGCGGCGGTCGGCCAGGTTCGCGAGCGGGAAGGAGGCCGCGACCAGCCCGACGCCTGTGATCGCGCAGGCCCACGCCGCCCGGTACGACCGCCCGTCGGGCGCGGGGCGGGGGACGACCTCGAACGGATCGGCCGCCCGCGCCTCGGCGCAGGCGGCCACGTTCGGCACACCGGTCGCGGTTGCCGCCAGCATCAGCGCGGCCGCCCACCGGCGCAGCACGGCGTTCCCGATCAGGCGGGCAGCTTGGCCACGAACTTCGCGAGGCGCGCCTTCTGGCGGCTCGCGGCTTCGCGCTTGATGATGCCCTTGGCGGCCGTGCGGTCCAGCACCGCCGTGGTGCTGCGCAGGGCGGCCTCACCGTCGGTCTTGGTCTTGGCCGAGCGGACGGTCTTGACGGCCGTGCGGAGCCGGCTCGTCGCGGCGATGTTGCGCTGGCGGCTCTTCTCGTTGGTCACCACGCGCTTGGCCGCGGACTTGTGATGCGGCATGAACTCCTCCTCGAAGGTCGGCAGGAAGGCAAAAAGCCGTGGAAAAGTAAGGGGATGCGCGGGGACTGTCAAGGTCGGCAGCCCGCGCGACCACCCCGGCCGCGCCCGCCGGGCCGATTCCCCGTTGTGTGACGTCCGGCCGGGGCGGTAGTCTGCCTGCCTCGAGTACCCCCGCTCGTGTCCCTGGAGGGGTCCGTGGACGCGCTGGCCGAAAAAATCGCAATTCTGCCCGCCGTTCCAGGGGTTTACCTGTTCAAGGACGGGATGGGCGAGGTGCTGTACGTCGGCAAGGCGCGCAGCCTGGCGGCCCGCGTGCGCAGCTACCTCGCTCCCGACCCCGAGCGCCCCCGGATGGACGAGATGATGGCGCGGGCCGTCGACGTGGACACGATCGTGACCGCGTCCGAGGCCGAGGCGCTGCTGCTCGAGTCCACGCTCATCCGCCAGCACCGCCCGCACTTCAACGTGCTGCTGAAGGACGACAAGAGCTTCCCGTTCGTGAAGCTCTCGATGCAGGACGAGTTCCCGCGCCTGTCGGTGACCCGGCGCGTGCGCGACGACGGGGCGCGCTACCTCGGCCCGTACACCGACGTGAAGAACCTGCGCCGCACCCTGCGCGAACTGCGCCGCGTCTTCCCGCTGCGCACCTGCCGCAACTTCGAGGACTACCGGCGCCAGGACCGGCCGTGCCTCTACTACCACATCAAGCGCTGCGCCGGGCCGTGCTACTCGCGCGCGCGGGTCGCGCGCGAGGACTACCGCGCGATGGCCGACGGACTGGCGATGCTGCTCGCGGGCCGCAACGACGAGCTGCTGGCGCGCCTGCGCCGCGAGATGGACGAGGCGGCCGCCGCGCGTCGCTACGAGGTGGCGGCCCAGCGACGCGACCAGGTGCGGCTGCTCGAGCGGGCCAGCGTGCCGCAGACCATGGTCACGAACGACCCGCGCGACACCGACGTGCTGGGCGTCGCGCGCCACGGCGACCGGGCGGCGATCGCGACGCTGCTCGTGCGCGGCGGCCGCGTGATCGGCAAGGAGACGCGGCTGCTCGAGCGCGCGGGCGGGCTCGACGACGCCGCGCTGCTCGAGGCGTGGGTGACGCAGCACGCGCTGGCGCGCACGGACCTGCCGCGACGCGTGCTCGTGGGCGCGCTCCCGGCGAACCACGCGGCGCTCGCCGAAGCGCTCGCGCAGCGCGCGGGCCGGGCGGTCGCGCT
>CAZIXL010000371.1:0-4069 GCA_964542885.1 uncultured bacterium | reverse complement strand
GCCAGCTCGAGCTGGTGCTGGCCCGGGACGGTTCGCACTCCGCCGCCCGGCAGCTTCACGACCTCCTGACCTCCCGGCGCCCCGGCGCCCGGGCCCGGGCGGCCCACTCGTCCGAAGCTGCTTGACCGCCCCGCTCCGCCGGGAGCAACCTGCGCCTCGGGTCCGGGCTCACTCCGGTCATCTGAGAGGTACAGGAGGGTCCCCCACATGGCGCGTGGCACCGTCAAGTGGTTCAGCGACCAGAAGGGCTACGGGTTCATCACGACGGAGGGCTCGGAGGAATCAGAAGTCTTCGTCCACCATTCGGCCATCGAAGGGCGGGGGTTCCGAACCCTTCACCAGGGCGAAACGGTGGAATTCGAGTTGAAGGACGGCGTCCCGACCAAGGCCGAAGCCGTCCACGTTTGCAAGATCTGAAGTCCACAGCCCGTCGACCCCCGCGGCCCGGTGCTTCGCACCGGGCCGTGCGCTTGCCCGAATCGGCCGCTTTTGCCCTCGTTTGACCGAGCCTCTATTCTCCCGCCCATGTTCGAAAGCCTGCTCAAGTCCGTTTTCGGGTCCAAGCACGACCGGGAACTCAAGCGCGTCCGCCCGATCGTCGAGGAAGTCAACCGCCTCGACGGCGAGTGGAACGCCCTGTCCGACGACGAACTCCGCGCCAAAACGGCGGATTTCCGCGCCCGGCTGGCGGCCGGGACCGAGACCCTCGACGACCTGCTGCCCGAGGCGTTCGCCGCCGTCAAACAGGCCTGCCGGCGCCTCTGCGGCCAGACGTGGGACGTCAGCGGCATCCCGGTCACCTGGGACATGGTCCCCTACGACGTCCAGCTCATCGGCGGCGTCATGCTGCACGAGGGCAAGATCGCCGAGATGGCGACGGGCGAGGGCAAGACGCTGGTCGCCACGCTGCCCATGTACCTGAACGCGCTGACCGGCAAGGGCGTCCACCTGGTGACGGTGAACGACTACCTGGCCCGCCGCGACAGCCAGTGGATGGGGCGCATCTTCGAGTTCCTCGGCCTGACGGTGGGCTGCATCCAGAACCAGATGGACCCGCCCACGCGCCGCGAGCAGTACGGCTGCGACATCACCTACGGCACGAACAACGAGTTCGGCTTCGACTACCTGCGCGACAACATGGCGGTGCGGCCGGAACACAAGGTGCAGCGCGGCTTCGCCTACGCGATCGTCGACGAGGTCGACTCCGTGCTCATCGACGAGGCCCGCACGCCGCTCATCATCTCGGGTCCCGTCGAGTCGGGCGACCAGGGCTACGACGAGCTGAAGCCCTTCGTCGAGCGGGTCGTGCGCGCCCAGCAGCAGTGGGTGACGGAAGCCTTCGGCGAGGCCGAGCGGCTGCTCAAGTCGCCCGACGGCGAGTTCGACGCCGGGGTCAAGCTGCTCCAGATCCAGCGCGCGGCGCCCAAGCACAAGCGCTTCGTGAAGCTGCTGTCGGACCAGCCGGCGCTGAAGAAGCTCATCAACAAGACCGAGCTCGAGTTCCTGCGCGACAAGCGCATGCACGAGCTGGACGACGAGCTCTTCTTCACGATCGACGAGAAGTCGCGGAACGTGGACCTGCTCGAGAAGGGCCGCACGGTCATGACGCCGTCGGACCCCGAGAAGTTCGTCGTGCCCGACCTCACCGCGCAGCTCTCCGAGCTCGAGGGCCGCGAGGACCTGACGCCGGACCAGCGCGTGGCCGAGCGCGAGGGCCTGTACAAGGCCTACGGCGAGAAGAACGAGAAGATCCACAGCATCCACGCGCTGCTCAAGGCGTACTCGCTGTACGAGCGCGACGTGGACTACGTCGTGCAGGACGGCAAGGTGATGATCGTCGACGAGTTCACGGGCCGCCTCATGCCGGGGCGCCGGTGGTCCGACGGCATCCACCAGGCCGTCGAGGCCAAGGAGAACGTGCACGTCGAGGGCGAGACGCAGACGCTCGCCACGATCACCCTGCAGAACTTCTTCCGCATGTACGAGAAGCTCGCGGGCATGACGGGCACCGCCGAGACCGAGGCGGGCGAGTTCTGGGAGATCTACAAGCTCGACGTGGCCGTGATCCCCACGAACAAGCCGATCCGCCGCGCCGACGAGAACGACGTCGTCTACCGGACCAAGCGCGAGAAGTACAAGGCGATCATCGACGAGATCGCGGGCTGCAACGAGCGCCAGCAGCCGGTGCTGGTCGGCACGATCACGGTCGAGGTCAGCGAGCTGCTCTCGCGCATGCTCAAGATCCGCGGCATCAAGCACAACGTGCTGAACGCCAAGTTCCACGAGCAGGAGGCCGGCATCGTGGCCGAGGCGGGCCGGCCGGGCGCGGTGACGATCGCGACCAACATGGCCGGCCGCGGCACCGACATCAAGCTGGGGCCGGGCGTGCCCGCCCTGGGCGGCCTGCACATCGTCGGCACCGAACGCCACGAATCGCGGCGCATCGACCGCCAGCTGCGCGGCCGCGCCGGCCGCCAGGGCGACCCGGGCTCGTCGCGCTTCTTCCTGTCGCTCGAGGACGACCTCATGCGCCTCTTCGGCGCGGAGCGCATCAGCGGCCTCATGGCGAAGATGGGCGTCGAGGAGGGCGAGGTGATCGAGCACGGGCTCGTCACGCGCTCGATCGGCACCGCGCAGAAGCGCGTCGAGGCGCACAACTTCGACATCCGCAAGCACCTGCTCGAGTACGACAACGTCATGAACAAGCAGCGCGAGGAGGTCTATCGCCAGCGCAACGAGGCGCTGATGAGCGAGGACATCAGCGCGCGCGTGCTCGAGGACATCCAGGAGGTCGTGGCCGACCGGGTCGAGCGCTACACCGGCGCCGGGCGGACGCACCGCGACGACTGGAACCTGCGCGGGCTCGCCGACGAGCTGTCGTACCTGCTCATGACGCCGGTCTCGACCGCCGACCTCGACAAGAACCGCGCCGAGGAGGTGCAGGAGACGGCGCTGCAGATGGCCGAGCGCGCCTACCGCGAGCGCGAGACCGAGTTCACGCCGCCGGTCGCGCGCGAGCTGGAGCGCCACCTGTACCTCTACACGCTCGACGAGCGCTGGCGCGAGCACCTGCACGAGCTCGACAACCTGAAGGGCGGGATCGGCCTGCGCGCCTACGGGCAGCGCGATCCGCTGATCGAGTACAAGAAGGAGGCGTTCGGCCTCTTCGAGACGATGATGAACGAGACGCGCGAGGAGTTCGTCTCGCGCTTCTTCCGCGTGCAGCTGCAGCCCGCCGCCGCGCGCGAGGTCATCCGCGAGGCGCCGCCGCCGCCGCGCCGGATGGTCGCCCAGCACGCCGAGGCCCAGGCCTTCGGCGGCGCGCCGGCCGCGGCCTCGTCCGGCGGCGCGGCGAGCGCGCCGGCCGCGTCGCCCGCCCCGGCACAGCAGGCGCCGGTCCGCCAGGGCCCGCGCGTCGGGCGCAACGACCCGTGCTGGTGCGGCAGCGGCAAGAAGTACAAGAAGTGCCACATGCCCAGCGACGAGGGCGCGGAGACGCGGGTATGAGCGAGCGCGGCGGGACCGAGGCGGTGGCGCGGCTGCTGCTGCTGCTCGCGGGCAAGCTCGAGGAGCACCTCGAGGGCGACGACCTGGCGCTCGAGACCCTCGCCGAGTCGCTCGAGGAGGGCGGATTCACGTCCGAGGACCTGGAGTCGGCCATCCTCGCGATCCGCGTGATCGCGGGCGGCACCGAGTCCTCGGGCTGGATCGCGGGCGCCCCGGGGCGGCACGCCGCGCGCGTGCTGAGCGCCGAGGAGCGCGAGTCGCTGACGACCGAGGCGTGGGGCTACCTGCTCGACCTTCGCCAGCAGGGCACGCTCGATTCGGAACAGTTCGAACGCGTCATCGAGATGCTCACGACCAGCGGGATCCGCCCGGTGAGCCTCGAGCACGCGCGGGACGTGGCGGCGCGCGTCGCCCTGGAGCACGCGCACGGCGGCACGGGAGAGACGGGGCATGGCGATGTCGAACTCGCGCACTAGCCGGAAGGCGGCGACCGCCGCCTCGGGCGCGAAGAAGAGCGCGAAGAAGAAGGCCGCGAAGAAGGCGGCGGTGAAGCCGCGCCGCG
>CAZIXL010000370.1:0-4083 GCA_964542885.1 uncultured bacterium | reverse complement strand
TGGGCCCGAACGGCGCGGGCAAGTCCACGCTGCTGCGCATCGCCGCGGGCCTGCGGCGTCCCACGCGCGGGAGCGTGCGCTACGCCGGCACGCCGCTCACCACGATCCGTCCCGACGCGCTCGCGCGCCGGCGCGCGGTGCTCTCGCAGCACTCCGAGCCCGCGTTCCCGCTGAGCGTCGAGGAGGTGGTCGGCATGGGGCGCTACCCGCACTTCGCGCGCGTGCCCGGCCCGCGCGACCGCGCCGCCGTCGCGCGCGCGCTCGAGCGGGTCGGGCTCACCGGGCGCCGCGCGCAGCGCTTCTCGACCCTCTCGGGCGGCGAGCAGCAGGCCGTGCAGATGGCGCGCGTGCTCGCGCAGATGGACGCCGGCGGGGCCGGCGCGGAGGCCCGCGTGCTGTTCCTGGACGAGCCGACCGCGAACCTCGACGTGCGCCACCAGCTCCGGCTGCTCGCGCTCGCCCGCTCGCTGCTGGCCGAGGGCGTCACCGTCGTGGCCGTGCTGCACGACCTGAACCTCGCCTCCGAGCACGCCGACCGTTTCGTGGTGCTCGAGCGCGGCCGCGTCGCGTTCGAGGGCGATCGCGCCTCGGGCCTGCCGGCCGCGCTGCTCGAGCGCGTCTACCAGGTGCGCGCGCGGCGGGTGAGCGACGGCGAAGGCGGCGGGCTCTGGCGCTTCGGGCCCTAGCCGCGTGCCCGCCGGGCGCGATCTCCTGACAGCCCCGGGACAGCGCTTCGCGCGCGGGTTCTTCTATAGTCGCGCCTTCCCCCGGCAACGCCCCGCCGCGGGAGGCCGCGTCGGGACCGGACCCGACCGTCGGAGGCCGCTCCCCATGCGCCGACTCGCCGCCCTCGCCGCCCTGATCCTCGCGCCGTTCGCCGCCCCCGCCGCGCTCGCCGGCGAGATCACCGGCGCCTTCGACGAGCAGGACGGCGGCCCGCTCGCCGCGGTCGAGGTGGTCGCGCTGCGCGTCGCCGACTCGACGCTCGTCGCGCACGCCTCGACCGGCGCCGACGGCACGTTCCGGCTCGCGGGCCTCGCGCCCGGCCGCTACCGCGTCCGCGCGACGCTGCTCGGCCACCTGCCGTGGACGCGCGATGACGTCGAGTTGACCGAGGCGCGCCCGTCGCTCGCGCTGGGGCGGCAGGTCCTGGCCGTCGCCCCGCTCGCGCTGCCCGGGATCACGACCACGAGCGAGCGCGCGACCGCGATCGTGCAGGCGGACCGCAACGTGTACCTCACGAAGGACCTGCCGTCGGCATCCGCCGGCCGCGCGACCGACGTGCTGCGCGCGATCCCCGACCTCGACGTGGACCCCGAGGGCCACGTGAGCCTGCGGGGCAACCCGAGCCTGACGATCCAGTTCAACGGCCGCCGCTCGCCGGTGACGGGCGAGGCGCTCACGAACTACCTCAAGCAGTTCCCGGCCGACCGCATCGAGCGCGTGGAGGTGATCACGAACCCGTCGGCGAAGTTCGACCCCGAGGGCGGCGGCGGCATCGTGAACATCGTGCTCAAGGAGAACGTGGACCTCGGCCTGAGCGGCAGCGTGTACACCGGCGCCGGCACGCGGTCCGACAACGCCGGCACGCAGGTCGCCTGGCAGAAGGGCCCGCTCACCCTCTACGGCGGGCTCTCGGGCTACTGGAACGCCGGCCACGGCGCCTACGGGCAGTCGCGCCTGAACAGGCTCGCCGATCCGCCCACGCACTACGAGTCGCAGGCGGTCGCCGATTACCCGAGCGGCTACGGCATGTCGGACCTCTCGGCCGACTGGGCGCTCACGAAGCGCGCGACGCTCTACGGCACGCTCGAAGGCTGGCTGAGCCGCTACCGCAACGACGGCCTGACGCAGGTCGGGCTCTTCGACGCCGCGTGGAACCCGATCCAGCGCTACGACCGCGACGGCCGCAGCACCACCGACGGGCGCAACGGCAGCGCGACGGCCGGCTTCCGGCACGTGGTCGAGCAGTCCCGCGACGAGTGGACGCTCGAGTACCGGCAGACCGGCACGCACAACGGCAGCGCCTCGCGGTCGCTCGAGCGGGTGTTCGTGCCGGCGGATTCGGCGGGCACGAACTCGGTCCAGGACGGCGTCACCGGCTACGCCGAGCGCGGGCTGCAGGCCGACGGCACGTTCCCGCTGGGCAAGCCGGGCAAGCTCGAGGTCGGCTACGACGGCACCGACCGGCGCAACACGAGCGCGACGACGCTCGTCTTCCTCCTGCCCGGCGGTGCGCCGGCCGCGTTCCCGCCCGCGGACACGAGCGACTGGCGCTACCGCGAGGTCTTCCACTCGGGGTACGTGACCGCGAGCCGCACGATCGGCCGTGCCTCGTTGCAGCTGGGGGCACGGGCCGAGGCCGCGCGCACCACGCTCGACGTCGCCTCGGACGGGCGGAGTTTCCGCCGCTACTACCGGAGCCTCTTTCCCAGCGCGAACGCGGCCTGGGACTTCGGCGCGGGGCGCACGCTGCGCTTCAGCTACTCGAAGCGGATCGAGCGGCCCTCGGCGTGGTACCTGAACCCGCACGTCCCCACGGCGGACACGCTCAGCCGCTACGTCGGCAATCCCGAACTGGGCCCCAGGTACACGCACGCCTTCGAGGTCACGGCGACGTGGGCCGGCTCGCGCGGCATGCTGCAGCTCGCCCCGTTCCACCGCCGGACCGTGGACAACTGGGAGCGCTGGGTGCGCGTGGACGCCGCCGGCGCCGCGATCACGACGTGGGTCAACGCCTCGGCCGTGACCAGCACCGGCGCCAGCCTCACGGCGTCGCTCCGCCAGACCGGGAAGCTCGGCGGCACGCTCGGGCTGACGGCCTACCGCGAGGTGCATGCGGCGGGCGCGGTGCCGGGCACGCCGCGCACCGTCGCGACCAACGGCTCGCTCCGCGCGAACCTCACGTACAAGGCCGCCGCGCCGCTCAGCCTGTCGGGCATGGTCCGCGTGAACCCGCCGCAGACGCTCGCGCAGGGACGCGTCGACGCCAGCGTCTTCAGCTACCTCGGCGCCGGCTGGAAGCTGGCGGAGAACGCGTCGCTCAACCTGTGGGCGAGCGATCCGTTCGGGATCTACCGGTGGCGCTACACCTCGCACGACGCGACCTACGACCAGGTGTCGTCGAACGCGTACGCGATGCGCGCCTGGACGGCGAGCCTGTCGTGGTCGTGGGGCAAGCCGCCCGAGGACAAGGTGCGCCGCAGGCAGGCGAACGAGCAGCCGCAGTCGGGGCCGGGCACGACGGGACCTTAGCTCCGGTTCGGCCCCCGCGCCGGCCCGCGCGGCGTCCGGAGCGGCCGCGCGCTACTCCCCCGTCGCCTCGAACGCCGCCCAGTAGAACGGGTGCGTGGTGCGGCCGTCGCGCCGGCGGGCGTCGAGCGTGGCGCGGTCGGCGGCGCGCACGGCGGCGCCGGCGTCGAGCCCGCGGCCGCGCGCGGCGTACAGCGCCAGCATCCAGTCGCGCGTCGCGTCGTCGGCGACCGCCCAGCCGCTCGCGATCACGGCGCGCGCGCCGGCCATGTGGAACGCGCGGCGCATGCCCGCCTCGCCCTCGTTGCCCCAGTCTTCGCCCTCGCCCGAGTGGCAGGCCGACAGCACGACCCAGTCCGTCCCGGCAAGGTCGAGCGTCGCGACCTCCTCGGCGGTGAGCAGCCCTTCGTTCTCGTCGCTCGCCTCGGCGACCGGGCGGTTGGCGCCGGCGAGCGCGAGCCACACGCGCCGGCCGAGCCACGGCTCGGCCTTCTGGCGCACCCGCACGGCGGCCGCCGCCGGGCTCGCGGCGGGGCGACCCGCGCCGGCACGCTTCGCGCCGATCTCGGTGAGGCCGCCCACGCCGCGCAGCGCGGCGACGGGCGCAGCCTCGCAGGTGTCGCGCACGACGATGCCGTGGGTCGCGAGGTGGACCACGGCGTGTCCCGGCGCCTCGCGCTTGAACGCCGCCTCGCCCGCCGCGTCGCCGAGCAGCCGCTCGGCCGGTCCGGCGATCGCCGTGCGCTCCCATGCGTGCGCGATCCCCTCGACCTCGGCGCGCGTCGCGGGCAGTGGCGGCAGCGGCTCGGCCCGCCCCGCCGAACACGGCCA
>CAZIXL010000369.1:0-4094 GCA_964542885.1 uncultured bacterium | reverse complement strand
CTCCTCGGTGTGCGTGTCCACGCTCGAGAGGCAGTCGTCGAGCAGCAGCACGGGCGCCGGGCGCAGGAGCGCGCGCGCGATCGCGGTGCGCTGCTTCTGCCCGCCCGAGAGCGTGATGCCCCGCTCGCCCACGCGGGTGTCGAACCCGTGCGTGAAGCCGCGCACGTCCTCCTCCAGGCTGGCGAGCCGGGCCACGCGCTCGACGTCGTCGCGGCGCTCCTCGGGCACGCCGTAGGCGATGTTGCCCGCGACCGTCGCCGAGAAGAGGAACGCGTCCTGCGGCACCACCGCGAGGTGCGCGCGCAGGGCGTCGAGGTCCAGCGAGCGCACGTCGACACCGTCCAGGAACACCGTGCCGGGCGGGGGGTCGAACACGCGCGGCAGCAGCGAGAGGACGGTGCTCTTGCCGGACCCGGTGCGACCCACGAGCGCGACCGTGCCGCCGGCGGGAACGCGGAACGAGACGTTCGCGAGCGCCGGTGAGGCCGCGCCGGGGTACCGGAACGTGAGGTCGCGGAACTCCAGCTCGCCGCGGACCGCGGCCGGCACGCGGGCGCCCGGGGCGCTCGCGACGCCGGGCGGCTCGTCGAGCAGCGTGGCGATGCGGCCGAACGACGCCATGCCGCGCTGGAAGATGTTGATCACCCAGCCCAGCGCCACCATGGGCCAGTTCAGCATGCCGAGGTACACCGTGAAGGCCACGAACTGGCCGAGCGTGATGTGGCCCGCGATCGCCTCGCGCCCGCCCAGCCAGAGCGCGAGCAGCGCGCCGAGCCCCGAGAAGAACGCGAGCGAGGGCTGGAAGAGCCCCGACGTGCGGATGAGCTGCAGGTTCTGGTCCACGTACTCGGCGTTGAGCGCCCCGAACGCCCGTGCCTCGCGGCGCTCGGCCGCGAACGCGCGCACGACGCGCACACCCGCCAGGTTCTCCTGCACCATCGCCGACAGCTTCGCGAAATGCGCCTGCACGCGCTCGAAGCGCCGGTGGATGCGGTCGCCGAACCACCACACGCTGAGCGACACGATCGGCAGCGGCAGGAGGGAGTAGAGCGACAGGCGCGGGCTGATCGCGACCATGAACGCGATCGAGACGGCGCTCACGACCAGCGTGTTCACCGTGTACATGAGGCCGGGGCCGAGCATCATGCGCACGGCCGACATGTCGTTGGTCGCGATCGACATGATCTCGCCCGTGCGGTGGCGCTGGAACCAGGCGGCGTCCTGCCGCTGCAGGTGCTCGAACAGCTCGTTGCGCAGGTCGAACTCGAGGTGCCGCGAGATCGCGATGACCGACTGCCGCATGAAGTACTTGAAGACGCCCGAGACGACGGCGATCCCGAACAGGATCAGGGCGTAGCGGCCGAGCTTCGCGGCGTTGACGCCGCGGTACAGGTCGTCGACGGCGAACCGGAGGACCTGCGGCTGCGCGAGCGCGATGAGGTTCGCGCAGGCGACGCACACGACGCCCCACACGAGTCCCGACGGGTCGGGGGCGGCGTGGGGGCGCTGGCGGGCGTGGGGGGGGGTATGGGGCGCCCCTGCCCCGGGGGGCGGGGGACGGGTGCGGCGCCCCCCGCCCCCGGTCAAGACGTCACGGGCGGGCGTCGCCGCCCAGGAAGCCCTGCAGGCGGCCGAGCTTCGTCATCTTCCACGCCACGCCGGCGGAGTACTGGTCGACGTGCAGGACGTTTTCGCCACCCGGCGAGTGCCACGAGCCCGCGAAGGCGTCGAGGCGGTCGTCCACGCGGTAGGTGAAGCGCGGGCCCGCGAGGTGCGACGTGCTCTTCAGGGCGTCGCCGGCCGAGGCCGCGATCTCGCCCTCGTACAGGCCGGCCACCATCAGGCGGCCCATCCAGAAGCCGAGCGCGCCGTTGGCGAGCACGTGGTCCGCCCAGTTGCGGTCGATGGCGTCGGCGGTGGCGTCGCTCTTGTGCGCGCCGACCTTCACGAAGTCGTAGGCGTAGCCGCCGCCCAGCTGTACGAAGCCCTTGTGGCCGAGCGGGCGACCCAGTCCGAGCGACAGCGCCAGCCGCTGGCGACCGCTGCCGAGCGCCGGCGCGAGCATCCGGTTGTAGCCGGCGGGCGCGCGCCAGGCGAGCTGCAGCGACGTGGCCGAGGCCCCGTTGTGGAGCGCGTAGCGCAGGCCGAAGCCGAAGTCGCCGAAGCCCTGGTTCGACATCGCCGTCCCGGCCGCGCGCTCGGTGTTGCTGAGCGCCGGCAGCGAGAGCTGCACGCTCAGGCGCGGCTTCCAGCCGAGCTCGGAGTAGGACGTGAGCGCGCGCTGCTCCTGCAGGCCCGGCAGGTCCATGCGGTTGCCGTCGTTGTCGTAGTAGGTGCCGGTCGAGAAGAAGCTGCCCTGGAGCTCGGTGTAGTACTCGCCCGGGGCCAGGGCCCACGGACCCGCCGCGGCGGCGGCCGCGCCGAGCGCGGTGAGCGCGGCGGCGGCGAGCGCGGCGATATGGAAACGGCGCAGGCTCATCCTGCCTCCTTGAAGGACACGAATCCCGGTGACGGACGCGCGAATCTATCCGGCCGGGCGTCGCCCGCGCAAGGCCGGCGGGCCCCGTTCGGGGCGTTCCGGGCGCCGGGCCGGCGCGGGCCGCCGGCCGCGGCCGCGCGCCCGGCGGGCCGCTGTGGCAACATGCGCGCGCCATGACCTCGCACCCGGCCTCGCCCGCGCCGCCCACGCTGAGAGTGCTCGAGTGGGTCCGGGACCCGGCCGGGACCTGGAACCTGCCGGAAGAGCACGTCGCCGTGCTCGCGCGCGAGTTTCCCGCCGTGCGCTTCGACGACCCCGCCACGCGCGAGGAGTGCGAGGCGCTGCTGCCCGAGGCGGACGTGGTCCTCGGCTTCGCGCTGCGCCCGCACAACATCGCGCGCGCGACGCGGGTCCGCTGGGTGCATTCGACCGCGGCGGGCGTGGGCGGGCTGCTGTTCCCCGAGCTGGTCGAGAGCCCGATCGTCGTCACGAACGCGCGTGGCGCGCACGCGCGCTCGATGGCCGAGCACGTGCTGGGGACGATGCTCGCGTTCACGCGGCGCCTGCACGTCTCGCGCGACCTGCAGCACGAACGGAAATGGGCGCAGGCCGAGCTCGTGCGTGCCGAGCCGAGCTTCGGCGAACTGCACGGCGCGACGCTCGGCATCGTCGGCTTCGGGCGGATCGGGCAGGCGGTCGGCGAGGCGGCGCGCGCGTTCGGCATGCACGTGCTGGCCGTGCGCCGCCATCCCGAACGCGAACACGGGCCCGCGCACGAGCAGTGGGGACCGGAGCGGCTCGGCGAACTGCTCGAGCGCTCGGACTGGGTGCTGCTCGCCGCACCGCACACGCGCGAGACGGAGCGGCTGATCGGCGCGGCCGAGCTGGCGCGCATGCGGCCCGGCGCGCGGCTCGTGAACATCGCTCGCGGCGCGCTGGTCGACGAACCGGCGCTGGTCGAGGCGCTGCGCTCGGGGCGGCTGGCCGGCGCGGCGCTCGACGTCACGGCCGAGGAGCCGCTGCCCGCGGAGAGCCCGCTCTGGTCGATGCCCGAGGTGATCGTCACGCCGCACACGGCGGGCGTCGGGCCCGGGCTGTGGGCGCGCGTGTGCGAGCAGTTCGCCGGCAACCTGCGGCGCTTCCTCGCGGGCGAGCCGCTCGAGAACGTCGTGGACAAGCGGGGCGGCTACTGACGGTGGCGCGCGTGCTCGGGATCCTCGTCGCCGGCGGCCGCGGCACCCGCCTGGGGCTGGGCCGGCCGAAGGCGCTCGCGCCGTGGGCGGGCGGCACGCTGCTTTCGCACGCGCTCGCCACGCTGCGCGCGCTCGGCGACGAGGTCGTCGTCGCGGCGCCGCGCGACCTCGAACTGCCGCTCGAGGGCGTCCTTCGCGCCGACGACGCGCCGGGCACGGCCGGCCCGCTCGCCGGGCTGGTCGCGGGCCTCGCGTCGCGCCCCTACGAGCGGGCGCTCGCGCTGGGCGTGGACCTGCCGCTCGCCTCCGCGCCGCTGCTCGCGGCGATCGGCGGGCGGCTCGCGGGGCACGCCGCGGTCGTGCCCACGCCCGGCGGCCGCGCGCAGCCGCTCGCGGCGTGGTACGCGCCCGGGGCGCTCACG
>CAZIXL010000368.1:0-4107 GCA_964542885.1 uncultured bacterium | reverse complement strand
CTCGCGGCCGAACACGGCGAGCACCTCGGCCTGCGCGAGCGCGGACGAAAGACCGTCGTCGTCGCCCCAGTTGTACTCGGTGATCGCGAGCTGCACCCACGGGGCGTGCGCGGCGATCCACGCGCGCACGCGCGGGACGAGGTACACGGGCTGGCCGATCCAGGACTCGCTCGCGTAGGTGGGATCGTACAGTTCCTTCACCGAGCGCAGCCGCACGGCCGAGACCGCGGAGGTTTCGTCGCTCGAGAGCGCGACCCGGTCGGCCTGCGGGTACCAGTGCAGGTCCAGGACGTCGACGAGGCGCTCACCGTGGGCCTGCTCCCAGGCGCCGAGCTGTGCCAGGTACCACTCGAGCAGCGGCATTCCGCCGTGCGCCGCCCGGTCCGCGCCCGACACGCAGTCGTCGGCGGCCGAGGTCCACAGGTCGCACCAGCCCCACGTCACGGGCCCCCAGACCTTCGCGGCCGGATCGGCCGCCTTGATCGCGCCGGCGTACTGCACCGTGCGCGACCACAGCTCGTCGTACGTGACCTTCCCCGGGTGGACGTCGCGATGCGTCGAGTGCCAGAGCATGCACTCGTTGTCGAGCGCGTAGTCGTGCACCCCGCCGGGCAGCGAATCGAGGTGCGAGATCCAGGGGGCGAGGTCCGCCGGGGAGAACGGCGCGGACGTGTCGTGCGGGTCGTTGCCCGACACGTTCGACCCGTTGGCGAGCACGCCGTTGCCCGCATCGGCGGTGCACCACGAGGTGCCGCCGGTGGCCGTGCACTCCGTCTGCTGCTGCGCGCCGTACTTGGCCACCGAGAAGCCCCAGCGCTTCTGCCGGTCCTTCGGGGTCCAGCCGATCGTGGGCAGGGTGACCAGCGGGCGCGCGCCGGCGGCGCGTGTCTCCGTGACGAAGCGATCGAGGCTGCTGCCGTCCGGCAGGTTCTCGGGGTGGGCGTTCTCGTCGACGATGTTGAAGTAGAACCAGTCCGAGCCGGTGTTGTGCGTGTCGGCGAGCCACGAGTAGCGCGTGGTGGAGTTCCCACCCCAGCGCCGGAACGGGTACGGCGCGGCCGCGAAGTCGGTGGCGCTGCCGAAGCCGACGCCGTAGATCGCGTCGGCGATGGGCCGGCGGTCGAGCGAGGGGTCGACTGCGACCGCGACGTGAGGCGGCGGCGGCGCCGCCGCGCCCCGCCGCACGACGAGGTCGTCGAAGTACACGGTGCCCTGGTCCGCGTTCGACCACGCCATGAGGTAGAAGCCGTCGAGGGGCTGGTCGCCCACGCCGAGCGCGGCGAACGGCACCCGCACGCGCGCCCACGTCGTCGGCACGATCCCGCCCTCGACGAACGGGTCGATCGACGTGTCGCCCCAGGTCACGCCCTGCAGGACCAGGCTGACGCCGAGCGACTTCCCCGCCGCGGACCCGCCGTTCACCCAGAACTCGAGCGTGTCGGAGGCGTGCGCCGCGAACCCGCCATCGAGGTGGAAGTAGAGCCCGGACCAGGCCACCGCGTGCATCGAGATCGCGTACGTGCCCGAGTGGCGCGTCGTGGCTTCGGTCAGCGAGTGCGTGGCCCAGCTCCAGTCCTGGAAGCCGTTCTGCAGCGCGTCGTCGTAGACGACCAGGTCCGTCGCCGCGGCTCGCGCGGGGCTGGCGGCGGCGAGCACGAGTGCGAGGGCGACGCGGACGAAGTTCCTCGGAGACGCCATGACGACCTCCGGTGCTCGGCGAGCGGGCGAGGCTTGCGAATGGAAGGCCGGTCGCCGCCGCGGGGCGGCGCCTGCGGAACGCACCCGAGGCTAGTCCCCGCCTGCCCGGCCCCCAAGTCGGGAGCCCGCTCGCAGGGGATCGGGGAATCGACGACGCCTCCCGCCGGCCGCGCTCGCGGCGGGCCGCACCTCCGTGGGAGCGAAGCCCTGACTTCGGCCCCGCTCCCGCGCGAGGAAACCGGGCGGCTCCACGGCTACTTCACGCCGCCCGGTTCCGCCGCCTGCAGCCTCGTCGCCTTCACGAGCAGGTCCACGAACTCCCGGCTCGCTTCGTCGCCGAGGTCGCGGGCGGCTGCACGCGCGACCGGCAGCACCGAGGAAAGGCGCCCTTCCTTCGCCCAGTAGCTGTGGCGAAGCAGCTCGGCCGCCTCGGCCACGGCGGCGTCGCGGCGCAAGTACGGTGACGCGTCCGCGAAGCGGCGTTCGAGGGCGGACGCGTCCAGCCTCTGCTCGATCTCGCGCACGTCGGGGGCGCCGGCCGCTTCCGCTTCCGGCCGCGCGTAGCGGAAGCGCACCGTCGCGATCCTGCCCCGCTCCACGCCGGGCACCAGCTTGACCTCGTAGAGCGCGGTCACCTCGTGACCCGCGCCGATCTCGCCCGCGTCCACCTGGTCGTTCCGGAAGTCGCGGTCGGCGACGTCGCGGTTCTCGAAGCCGAGCAGACGCCAGCGCACGACGCGGGTGGAATCGAACTCGACCTGGACCTTCGCGTCCTTCGCGATCACCTGCAGCATGCCGGTCAGGTTCAGGGCGAACACGCGGCGCGCCTCGTCCAGGTCGTCGACGTAGAAGTGGTTGCCGTCGCCCTGGTCGGCCAGCTGCTCCATGAGCACGTCGTTGTAGTTGCCCATGCCGAAGCCGATGGTCGTGAGCCGGATACCACGGTCGGCCTCGGTCCGCACGGTCGCGAGGATCGACTCCGGGCCGGTCCGCCCGACGTTCGCGACGCCGTCCGAACAGAGGACGATCCGGTTGTCCGCGCGCGTCCCGTACATCCGGCGCGCCATGTCGTAGCCGAGCCGCAGTCCCTCCTCGGCGTTCGTGCTGCCCTCGGGGCGAAGCTGGTCGATCGCCCGGAGGACCATGCGCCGGCCGGAGTCCCACTCGTCGCCGTTCATCACTTCGCCCGCGCGGGCGTCGGGGTGCAACTGCGGGATGTAGACCTCGATCCGCCTGCCGAGATCGATCATCGGGAGCAGCACCCGCCCCCGGGTGCCGAAGACCACGATCCCCACGCGGTCGTCGTCGCGCAGCTCACCGACCAGGATGCGCAATGCCTTCTTCACCAGCTCGAGCCGGTCCTCGCGCGCCATCGAGCCCGAGACGTCGATCACGAACGTGAGCCGCCGGGGCCGCCGGTCGCGCGCGGCTATCTCGCGCCCCTTGAGGCCGACGCGCAGCTGCTGGTAGCCGGCGCCGAACGGCGACGGCGCGCCGTCGAGCAGGATGCGGAAGTCCTCCTTCTCGAACCGCGGGTAGCCCTGCGCGAAGAAGTTGACGAACTCCTCGACGCGCACGGCGTCGGCGGGCGGCAGGTGCCCCAGCTCCAGGTAGCGACGCGCGACCGTGTACGACGCCGCGTCCACGTCGACGGCGAACGTGGAGAGCGGATCCTCGTCCGTCGCCACGAACGGGTTGACGCCGTAGTTCCGGAAGAACATCGAGTCGTAGGGCTCGTCGTTCGGCAGGCGCGTTCCGCCGGTGGTGGGCACGACGGGCGGCTGTCCCGGGATCTCCACGCCGTCATGCTGGAAGTGCGTCTCACCCGGGCGCCCGCCCCGGAAGTGCAGCTCGCCGCCTTGCGCGACGACGCCGGCCCCTCCCGCGACGGATTGCGCAAGGTTGTCGACCGGGATCTCGCGGAGCTTCTCCGCGGAGATCGAAGTCTTCGTCGTCGAGGACTTCGTGTCGAGGCGCCTCTCGGCGGTGACCTGCAGCTCCTCCAGTTGCTTCACGACCTTCGGCGCGCCGGTGGTGAACTCCGCCGTGGTCGTGGCTCCGTCGGTGACCTGGAAGGGCAACACGACAGGTTCGTAGCCGGTGGCGAGAAGCTTGGCCTGGTAGTGGCCGGGCGCGAGCCCGCGGATGAGGAAGTTTCCGTTCTCGTCGGTCATGCCTCCCACGCGTGTCCCGAGCACGACCACGTTCGCGTAGGCGACGGGCTGGCCATTGCCCTCCGCGACGCGGCCCGCGAGCGAGCCCGTGCCGGCCGCTGGAGCGGGCGCCGCGCGCACGGGCGAAACCGGGACGACGACTTCGGTGGGCACCGGCACCGCGGGCATCGGCGGCGCGGCCACGCGTGGCGCCGCCTGCGCACGCCGCCGCGCCGCCTGAGGCGCGGGCACGGCC
>CAZIXL010000367.1:0-4114 GCA_964542885.1 uncultured bacterium | reverse complement strand
CGATTCGGCCTGCTGGCGCTGCTGCTGGCCGCGGCGGCGGCGATGGCCGCCGGCCGCGGCCAGTGGGACCGCCTGCGCCTGCGCGAGGGCGAGATCGCCCGCGAGCGCGTGGTCGCCCCGTACGACTTCCCGGTGCAGAAGGACGAGGCCACGCTCCGGCGCGAGCAGGAGGAGGCCGGCACCGCGGTGGCGCCGGTGCTCGTCGTGGACGCGCGCGCGCAGGCCCCGGTCGAGGACCGCGCGCACGCGATGCTGAACGACCCGCGCATGCGCACCGCCGACCGGCTCGCGCGCCTGAAGGCGCTCGGCGCGCCGCTCGAGGGCGAGGCGGCCGACGCGTTCGCGTCCACCGGGCGCGCCCGGCGGGTGCTCGAGGACCTGGGGCCGTGGATCACCGACGTGGTACGCGCGGGCATCGTGGGCGAGAAGAAGGACGGGTTCATCCTCGGCTACGGCACGGTGACGCTGCGCGAGGGCGAGACCGAGGCGCCCGCCTCCGCCGAGCGCTTCTTCGAGAAGGGCGAGGCGCTCGACCGCATCGGCGCGCGCGCGCGCCAGACCTTCGTCGGCGACCCGCGGGCGGTGACGCTCGCCGCGGCGCTCGCGCAGCCGTTCCTGCAGCCGACCGTCGTCTACGACCGCGCCGAGACCGAATGGCGGCGCGTGCAGGCGCAGGGCGCCGTGCGCGGCGTGATCGGCACGGTCAAGAAGGACGAGCTGATCGTGGACGCGAACCAGCGCGTCACGCACGACGCGGTGCTCAAGCTGCGGTCCTTGCGCAACCTCGAGCTGGCGAAGAGCAACCAGAGCGAGTTCCTTTACCCGCCGGTCGCGCGCATGCTGCTCATGCTGCTGTTCATCGCGGCGTTCCTGACGTACCTGCGCATGGAACTGCTGCACGTCTACCGCGACAACGGCATGCTCGCGATGTTCACGCTGCTCACGCTGACCGTGATGGGCTCGGTCGTCGCGCTGGTCAACTGGGGCGGGCAGTCCGAGTTCACGGTGCCGCTGGCGCTGGCGCCGCTCGTCGTGGCCTCGCTGCTCGAGAAACGGCCCGCGCTCGTGTTCACGCTCATGCTGTCGGTGCTCATGACCGCCGTGGCCGAACTGCGCGCGCCGTTCGTGCCCGTGGCCATGATGGGCGGCGTCACCGCCACCTACTCGGTGTCCCGCCTGCGCCACCGCTGGCACTTCGTGCGCGCGTTCTTCGCCATCGCGCTCGCCAACCTGGCGGCGATCCTCGCGTGGGACCTGGCGCGGCTCAGCCCCACGCACACGCTGCTCATCGACGGGCTCGCCGGCACGCTGAACGCGTTCGTGTCGACGCTGTTCGCGTTCCTCATGCTGCCGCTCGTCGAGACGCTGTTCCGCCTCACGAGCGACGTCACGCTGCTCGAGCTGTCGGACCTCAACCGCCCGCTGCTGCGCCGCATGCAGCTCGAGGCGCCCGGCACCTACCACCACAGCATGGTGGTGGGCTCGCTGGCCGAGGCGGCGGCCGAGGCGATCGGCGCCAACTCGCTGCTCGCGCGCGTGTCGGCCTACTACCACGACATCGGCAAGCTCGCGAAGCCCGAGTACTACGCCGAGAACGAGCCGGCGTCGTCGCGCTCGCGGCACGAGAAGCTCACGCCCAGCATGAGCGCGCTCGTCGTGAAGTCGCACATCACCGAGGGCCTGGAGCTGGCCCGCAAGCAGCGCCTGCCGGGCGCCGTGCGCAACGCGATCCCCGAGCACCACGGCACGATGGTGATGGCGTTCTTCTACCACAAGGCGCTCGAGCTGGACGAGAGCGCGCGCCGCGAGGACTACAGCTACCCCGGCCCGCGCCCGCGCTCGAAGGAGACGGCCATCCTCATGCTGGCCGACGGCGTCGAGGGCGCCTCGCGTGCGCTGGCCGAGCCCACGCCGAGCCGCATCCGCGGCCTCGTGCAGCGGATCATCGACGAGCGCGTGCGCGACGGGCAGCTGGACGACTGCGGGCTCACGCTGCAGGAGCTGGCCAAGATCCGCGAGTCGTTCATTCCCGTCCTCACCGCGATCTTCCACGTGCGCGCCCCGTACCCCGAGGCGGTGCGGCGCGGCGCGCGCGAGGACGCGCGGCGGGACGCGTAGGCAACGCCGGAAGCAGCGAGGGGAGACGAAGCATCGGCGGCACCGGCCGGCGCGTGCGCGCGCCGGCGGCGCCGGGTTGGGAACCTCGACCCCGGGAGGTTGCGATGAATCGGATTCCGTTCGGCCGTGCCGCGGCCGCGGCGCTGCTCGCCGCGTGCGCGCTCGTGTCCGCCCGCGAAGCGGCCGCGCGCCCCGACGACCTGCTCGACTGCCGCGACGAGGCCGGTCCGGTCGCGGTGGACCTGGCGCTCGCCCGCCGCGGGGACGGCGGCGTGCGGCTCACCGCGATCGTGTCGGCGGGCCGTGGCGCGCGCGCCTCCGCGTTCTGGGCGCTCGAACCCGACAGCGGGCTGCGCGTCGTATCGGGCGAGACCGGCGGCGGCGGGACCGCGTCGGAGGTGTCGGGGCGGCACGTCGTGGACTTCGCGTGCGAGCGCTGGGGCGAGTTCCACGTGGTGGCGCGCGTGCTGCAGCGCAGCGATTCGCTCAACTCGGGACTGGTCGCCCGGGAGCTGTCGTTCCGGATCACGCCCGACAGCCTCGTCGTGGATCCCGAGAAGCGCCGGGTCGAACAGGAGTGGGTGCTCGCCGGCACGTCCTTGCGGCAGGTGGACTGCTGGTGGCTGCCGCTCGACCGCGGCGAGTCCGGCTCGTTCGCGGCGAGCCAGCACCTGGTGAGCCGGCCCACGCCGCGCACCGCCGTGCCCGCGAGCAGCACCGACCTCGGCGCGCGCAGCGGTGCGACCGAGGCGCGCGTCGTCGTGGCGGTGGACCGCGCGGGCCGGGTGAAGGCCGCGAAGTTCATGGACCTCTGGCCGGGCGAGCCCACGCCCTCGACGATCGACGCCGTGCTCGAGGCCGCCGGCCGCTGGACGTTCGCGCCCGCCGTCGTCGAGGGCGAGCCGGTCTCCGCGCTCTACGAGATCTGGGTGCCGCTGACCGCGCGATAGGCCGGGCCGGCCGTTGCGCCTGCGGGGGCCGGCCCGCAGAATGCGGTCCATGCCGATCTCGCTCACCGCACCCGACTCGTTCCGGCGGCTCGCCGCACCGCTCGGCGCGGTCGTCCGCGCCGTGCTCGCCCAGGAGGAGCGCCGCGCCGGCGAGATCGCGATCGTGCTCGCCGGCGACCGCGAGCTGCGCGAGCTGAACCGCGCGTGGCGGCGCATCGACCGCGCGACCGACGTGATCAGCTTCGCCTACGACGAGCACGAGCCCGACGCCGCGACGCGCCCGGTCGGGGGCGACCTCGTGATCTCGATGGCGCGAGTGGCCGAGCAGGCCAGGCGCTTCCGCGTGACGCCAGGCTCCGAGCTGGCGCGCCTCGTCGTGCACGGCGTGCTGCACCTGTGCGGGCACGACCACGTTCACGCCGGCGAGCGCACGCTCATGCGCCTGCGCGAGGACAAGGCGCTGCGCGCCGTGAAGGCGGCGGTGAAACGGCTGGACGCGGCCCTGCCGGAAGCGGCGACGCCGGCCGTGGCGAAACGCACGCCCGCGCAGCGAACCGCGAAGAAGCGCCCGCCCGCGAAGGGAGCCGCGAAGACGCGCGCCCCGGCTCGTCGCGCGAAGAAGAAGGGCACGACGAAGCGGCGATGATCCGCCTCGCCCGGTTCGTGGCCCTCGCGGCCCTGCTGCTGGCCCCCGCGGCCGCGGCGTGGGCGCAGCGCGAGGACTGCGTGCCGCTGCCGGTCGTGGCGGCGATCGCGCACGGCGCGGGCGTGCGGGTGGTGCAACTGGGCCGCGAGGTCGCCGGCGAACACGAACGCCATTCGGACACGCCGGGCACCTTCTTCGGGTACCGCCGCCTCGCCGCGTACGAAGTGCGCGGCCGCGCCGCCGAAGCGCTGCGCGCGGCGTTCGGTCGCCCGGGCCGGTACGACTGCGGCGTGCGCACCGGCGGGCTCGACTTCGGCGGCGATCGCCGGGGCGCGCTCGGAATCGAGTTCGACACGCCGCGCGGCCCCGTGCGCGTGGTGCTGGACCTTCCGGCCGGCTC
>CAZIXL010000366.1:0-4125 GCA_964542885.1 uncultured bacterium | reverse complement strand
AAGGACGCGGTCCAGGGCGTGGCCGACCTGCTGCAGGACGAGAGCGCCGCGGTGCGGCTCGAGGCCGTGCGCACGCTCGGCGTGCTGCACGCCGTCGAGGCGCTGCCGGCGCTGTGCGCGCGCCTGCGCGACGTGGACATCAAGGTGCAGGCCGCCGCGATCGAGACGCTCATCGCGATCGGCGACGTGTCGGCGGTGCCGCACCTGCTCGAGTACCTGCGCGACGAGTCCGAGTACGTGCGCCGCGGCGCCGTCGAGGTGCTGAACCAGGTCGTCACCACCGAGGCGATCAAGGACCTGGTGTCCGCGTTGCGCGACGCCGACTGGTGGGTGCGCGTGCGCGCCGCCGACGCGCTCGGCACGCTCGGCGGGCCCAAGGTCATCGACGCGGTCATCGACCTGGTGCACGATCCCGACGACTTCATCCGCCGCTACGCGGTCGAGATCCTCAACACCGTGCCCGACAAGCGGGCCGTGCAGCCGCTCATCGAGGCGCTCGAGGACCACGACTGGTGGGTGCGCGAGCGGGCGATCGACGCGCTCGCCAAGACGCGCGACGTGCGCGCGATCGACCCGCTGCTGCGCATGCTCGCGCGCGACACGCGCGCCGTGCCGCTCTGCCTGCGGGCGCTCGCGCAGCTGCCCGACCCGCGCGTCGTCGAGCCCGTGTGCCGGCTCGTCGAGTCCGACAGCGCCGAGATCCGCCGCGAGGCGCTCGCGGCGCTGCACCTGATCGTGAAGGCGGAGCTGCCCGAGGACGTCCGCGCGCGCGTCTACCAGGCGCTCGAGCGCGCGAACGGCGGGCCCAAGCGCGCCACGCCGTCGATGCCGCTCGAGATCCGGCCGGGCTTCGGCCCCGAGAGCGGCCGCTCCGACTCGATGATCCGCCGCATGCCCTCGCGCGATTCCGAGGTCCCGACGTCCGGCGCCGAGCCGGCTCCCGCGGCGGCCGCGGGGCCGGGCAGCACGGCGCGGCACCGCGTGCTCAACTTCCAGAAGCTCGAGCCCGGCACCATGGTGAACGACCGGTTCCGGGTCGTGCGCTACATCGGCGGCGGCGGCTTCGGCACGGTGTACCTGGTCGAGGACATCGTGGTGCGCGAGGACCTGGTGCTCAAGATCCTCTCGCCGCAGCTCTCGCTCGACGAGAGCATGATCCGCCGGTTCGTGCAGGAGCTGCGCCTGACCCGGCGCATCACGCACCGGAACGTCATCCGCATCTACGACATGGTCGACCTGGGCGGCGCCCACGCGATCTCGATGGAGCACTTCGACGGCCGCGACCTGGGCACGGTCGCGCGCGAGGACGGCCCGCTGCCGGTCGAGCGCGCGCTGTCGATCATGGAGCAGGTGCTCGACGGCCTCGAAGCGGCGCACGCGATGGGCATCATCCACCGCGACATCAAGCCGGCGAACATCCTGCTCGACGCCCAGGACCAGGTGAAGATCGTGGACTTCGGGCTCGCGCTGGTGGCCCAGGGCACGCGCTCGCGGCTGACCCAGAGCGGCATCCTGGTCGGCACGCCCGAGTACATCTCCCCCGAGCAGATCACCGGCCAGGAGGTCGACGGGCGCACGGACCTGTATTCGCTGGGCATCGTCATCTACGAAATGATGTCCGGCCGCCTGCCGTTCTCCGGCGCGAACGCCGTCAACGTGCTGTTCCAGCACCTCGAGGCCGAGGTGCCGCCGCTCGCCGAGGTCGCACCGCACGTGCCGGCCTGGGTGAGCGACCTC
Organism: uncultured bacterium; assembly: GCA_964542885.1. Taxonomy (GTDB): domain Bacteria; phylum Eisenbacteria; class RBG-16-71-46; order RBG-16-71-46; family RBG-16-71-46; genus CAIXRL01. Next base: position 2,388 of record CAZIXL010000366.1, on the reverse strand, counting down.
ATGCAGCGCTGCATGTCGCGCGTGGCCGCCGATCGCCCGGCCAGCGCCGCGGAGACCCTGGCCCTCCTCCGGCGCGCCGCGGCCTAGGGCACCCCCGATGCCCCGCATCGACGCCTTCCTCGAGATCGGCAAGCAGCAGGGGGGCTCCGACATCCACTTCACCGTCGGGCTGCCGCCGCTCGTGCGCCTCGACGGCGAACTGCTGCCCATCCCCTACCGCGAGCTGTCGTTCGAGGAGTCCGAGGCGCTCGTCTCCGAGATCCTCACCGACCACCAGGTCGAGCAGTTCAACCGGCACGGCGCGGTGGACTTCGCCTACCGGGCCGAGGGCATCGGCCGCTTCCGCGTGAACACCTGCCGGCAGCGGCGCGGCATCTCGACGTTCTGCCGGGTCGTGCCCGACAAGGTCCCGGCGCTCGACCAGCTGGGGCTGCCGCGCGTGCTGTCGTCGTTCTGCCGCCTGAGCTCCGGGCTCGTGCTCGTCACCGGCGCGACCGGCACGGGCAAGTCCACGACGCTGGCCGCGATGATCTACGAGATCAACCGCTCGCGGTCGCTGAACATCGTCACGCTCGAGGACCCGGTCGAGTTCGTGCACCACAGCGAGAAGTCGCTGGTGATCCAGCGCGAGGTGGGCACGCACGTCCGCTCGTTCCAGGAGGGGCTGCGCAGCGCGCTGCGGCAGGACCCCGACGTGATCCTGGTGGGCGAGCTGCGCGACGCCGAGTCGATCACGCTGGCGCTCGAGGCGGCCGAGACGGGCCACCTCGTGCTGGGCACGCTGCACACGCGCGGCGCCGCGCAGACCATCGACCGCATCGTCGACGCGCACCCGTCCGACAACCAGGCCGCCGTGCGCAACTCGCTCGCCGACAACCTCAAGGCCGTCGTGAGCCAGGAGTTGCTGCGGGTCGCCGACGGCCGCGGCCGGCGCGCCGCGCTCGAGATCCTGGTGGTCACGCTCGCGATCCAGCAGCTGATCCGCGAGGGCAAGACGTTCCAGATCCCCGGCGCGATCACGATGGGCAAGCGGCTCGGCATGCAGCTCAAGGACCAGTCGCTGCTCGCGCTCGTGCGCGCCGGCGAGGTCGACCCGGACGAGGCCTTCCTCAAGGCCGAGGACAAGTGGGGCTTCGCGCCGTTCGTGACGCGGCCCGAGCTGCTGGCGCTCATGACGGGTTCCGGCAACGACGGGAAGGCCGCGTGAACCGCATCGACGCGTTCCTCGAGCTGGCCGTCCACCAGGGCGGCTCGGACCTGCACCTCGTGTCCGGACAGCCGCCGCGCATCCGCATCGCGGGCGAGCTCGAGGCCGTGCGCTTCCGCGAGCTGTCGATCGCCGACGTCAACGACTTCCTGACCGAGTTCATGACCGACGAGCAGCGCGAGGCGCTGGCCGAGAAGACCGCGATCGACATCGCGTACGAGTCCGAGAACGCCGGCCGCTTCCGCGTGAACGTCTACCAGCACATCAGCGGCCTCGGCGCCGCGTTCCGCGTGGTGCCGAACGATCCGCCGGACCTGGAGTCGCTCAACCTGCCGGCGGCGATCCCGCAGGCGCTCTCGGTCGGCAAGGGCCTCGTGCTCGTGACCGGGCCGACCGGCTCGGGCAAGTCGACGACGCTCGCGGCGATGATCGACTGGGTCAACCGCAACCGGAAGGGCCACATCATCACGATCGAGGACCCGATCGAGTTCGTGCACCAGTACCGCCAGTGCGTGGTCACGCAGCGCGAGGTGGGCACGCACGCGCCGACGTTCGCCGAGGCGCTCAAGGCCGCGGTGCGCGAGGACCCGGACGTGATCCTCGTCGGCGAGATGCGCGACCTGGAGACGATCAGCCTCGCACTGACCGCCGCCGAGACGGGCATCATGGTGCTCGGCACGCTGCACACGAACGGCGCCGTGCGCTCGGTGGACCGCATCGTCAACGTGTTCCCCCCGCGGCGCCAGGCGCAGGTCCGCACGATGCTCGCCGACAGCCTGCGGCTGGTGGTCTCGCAGCAGCTGGTGCGCAAGCTGGACCACTCGGGGCGGCTCGCCGCCTGCGAGGTCATGATCAACACGCACGCGGTGAGCGCCATGATCCGCGGCGGCAACACGCACAAGATCCACTCGGCGATCCAGGCCGGCGGGCGCATCGGCATGCAGTCGCTCGACGCGGTCCTGCAGGACATGGTCCGTCGCGAGGTGATCAGCGGCGAGGAGGCCTACGAGGTCGCCATCGACCGCACGATCTTCGAGCGCTTCGTGAGCGGCGACCTCGCCGCCTGACGTCCCGGCCGGGCCGCCCGCGGGGCGGCGTCCCGGCGCGTCCCGCCCCGCGACGACCTCGGCCCGAGGCCCCCCGGCCGGCCGCACCGTCAACCTCCGAGGTGGTCATGGAAT
>CAZIXL010000365.1:0-4127 GCA_964542885.1 uncultured bacterium | reverse complement strand
AACAGGTGTGCGCAGCCCTCGGCCGTGCCGGTGGTGAGTTCGACGTCCTCCGCACCGACGCGGGCCCCGCGCGCGGTGAGCAGTGCCGCGACGGCCCCGCGGGGGGCCGCGGCGCCGAACGCGTGCGGATCGTGCGGACGGCCTGCCACGGTCGCGAGCGCCCACCGCGCCTCCGCGAGCGGCGACAGCCCGAGGAGCGTGGGATTCGCCGCCGTGAGGTCGGTGATGCCGACGCCCGTGAGACGCCGAAAGGCGAGGCGGCGCGTCCAGTCGTTCGGGTCGAGCGAAGCGGGTACGCGGTGCGAGGGCATGTCGCGAAGCTACGGTCGCGGCCGCCGGCCGGCAAGCGAAACGCCCCGGCGCGGGTGGCGCCGGGGCGTCCGGGATTTCCGGGAGTCCGGGCCTAGGTGCCCTCGCTCCAGGTCGCCAGGTACTTCACCTGCTCCGGCGTGAGCACGTCGATCTCGATGCCCATGCTCTTCAGCTTCAGCCGCGCCACTTCCTTGTCGATCTTCTGCGGCACGACGTACACGTCCTTCTTCAGCTTGCGCGCGTTCCGGCGCAGGTACTCGACGCTGAGCGACTGGTTCGCGAACGACATGTCCATCACCATGGCGGGGTGGCCTTCGGCCGCCGCCAGGTTGATGAGCCGGCCCTCGCCCAGCAGGTTGATGCGCTTGCCGCCCTTCAGCCGGTACTGGTCCACGAACGGGCGGGCGACCTTCTTCGACACCGACATGCGCTCGAGCGCGGGGATGTCCAGCTCGACGTTGAAGTGGCCGCTGTTCGCGACGATCGCGCCGTCCTTCATGGCCGCGAAGTGCTCGCGGCGGATGACCGACTTGTTGCCGGTCACGGTCACGAACAGGTCGCCCTTCGGGGCCGCCTCGGCCATCGAGCAGGTGATGAAGCCGTCCATCTGGGCCTCGAGCGCCCGCACCGGGTCGACCTCGGTCACCATGACGGTCGCGCCCATGCCCTTGGCGCGCGTCGCCACGCCGCGGCCGCACCAGCCGTAGCCGGCCACGACGACCGTCGAGCCCGCGACCAGCATGTTCGTGGCGCGCAGGACGCCGTCGAGCGAGCTCTGGCCCGTGCCGTAGCGGTTGTCGAAGAAGTGCTTGGTCTCGGCGTCGTTGATGGCGATCACCGGGAACTTGAGCTTCTTGTCGGCCGCCATGGCGCGCAGGCGCGTGACGCCCGTCGAGGTCTCCTCGGTGCCCGCGAACACGTCGCGCAGGTACTGCGTCTTCTTGGTGTGCAGGACCGTCACCAGGTCACAACCGTCGTCCATGGTCACGTGCGGCCGGGCCTCGATGCACGACACGATGTGCGAGTAGTACGTCTTGTGGTCCTCGCCCTTGATCGCGAACGTGGGGATCCCGTAGTGGCCGACCAGCGCGGCCGCCACGTCGTCCTGCGTGCTCAGCGGGTTCGAGCCGCACAGGTACACCTCGGCGCCGCCCGCCTTGAGCGTGCGCGCCAGGTTGGCCGTCTCGGTCGTGACGTGCAGGCACGCCGCGATGCGCAGGCCCTTGAGCGGCCGCTCCTTCGCGAACCGGGCGCGGATGGCCCGCAGCACGGGCATGTTCGAGTCGGCCCATTCGATGCGGGCGCGACCGTCGCGCACGAGGCGCATGTCCTTCACGTGACCGGGCGTTGCGGCGTCGGCCGCGACGGCCTGCTTGCGAGTCGCCATGGATGCTCCTGATGGGGGTCGGACGGAATACGAGCGGAACGACGCGGGGCAGGTTGCCCGATTCTCCGGCGGCACTCAAACGGAAATTGAGTCGTTGAGGCTTCCTGCCGAAGATGTTATGCGTACGCACATGAAACGAACGACCCTGGTTCTCGACCCTTCGCTGTATGCGGAGCTGCGGCGGCGCGCCGCGACCGAGGGACGCACGCTCGCCGAGGTGACGGAGAGCGCGCTTCGCCTGGGGCTCGCCGGGCCGTCCTCCGCAAGGCGCACGCGCATCGAGCTACCCTCCTACGACCTCGGGCCGTTCCTCGTGGCTCCCGAGCGTCGCGACGACCTGCCGGGCGGCCCGCCGGGCGGCGAGGGCTGATGCGCGCCGTGGACGCGAGCCTGCTCGCCTACGCGCTCAACCGCGGCGCCCCGGGGCACGTGCGTGCGGCGACGGTGCTCGAGGAGCTCGCGAACGGCGAACGGCCGTGGGCGCTGCCCTGGCCGGCGGTGCACGAGTTCCTCGCCCGGGTCACGCACCCGCACGCGGTCGCGCGCGTCCTGCGGCCCGCGGATGCGTGGGCATTCGTCGAGGAGCTGTCGCGCAGCACGTCGCTGCGCTGGCTGGGCCCCACCGAGCGCCATGCGGCCACCGCGGCCGAGGTGCTCGCGATGGCGGACATCGGGACCCCGGGCTGGCCCGCCGGCTTCGAGGTCGCGGTCGTGCTGCGCGAACACGGCGTACGCGAGCTGCTCTCGTCGGATCGCGGCATGCGGCGCTTCCGGTTCCTCGACGTGCGCGACCCCGTGCACGGCGAGCTGTGGACGCCGGCGGAGCGCCCCGCGCGCCGCTACCGCACGCTCACCCGCCGCCCGCGGCCCTGACGGCGGGCCGCCCCGCGGGCCCCGCAGGCCGGGGGCCGCGCGCGCCGCCCCGCGCGAGGACGGTCGCCGCTCCGCCCGCCCCGCGGTGAAGGCGCACTCGGGGGCTGCACGGGCCCGGCCGATGCGGCAGGATGCCGGCTCCACCCATCCTCCGGAGGACGCCGTGAGCGATCGCCTCGCCTCGACCCCCGAGCCACCCTACTGGGTCGTGATCTTCACCAGCCGCCGCACCCCCGCCGATCCCGATGGCTACGGGCGCATGGCCGACGCCATGGAGCGCCTGGCCGCGCAGCAGCCGGGCTATCTCGGGCTGGAGAGCACGCGCGACGCCGAAGGCGTGGGCGTGACGCTCTCCTACTGGCGCAGCGAATCCGACATCGTTGCCTGGAAGCGCGTCGCGGCGCACCTCGAGGCCCAGCGAGCGGGGCACGAACGCTGGTACGCGGACTTCCGCATGCGCGTCGCCCGCGTCGAGCGCGCGTACACGATGGCCGACTCCCCGCGCGCGGGGCTGTAGCCCCGCGTGCCGGGGCCGGCCGGCTCAGCGCGAGTGCCAGGCCTGGAGCAGCTCCCGCTCGCGCTCGGGCTTCAGGGCCGGTGAGCCCGCGCGGGCGGACTCCGGCCGGGCCAGGTCCCACGCGAGCGTGTCGCGCACCGTCGCGGCGAGCGGCCGGAACGCCAGCCCCTGCGCCACCGCCCGGGCGATGCTCACCTCGTCGAGCCCCGCGTCCTCGGCGCTCACCCAGAGCGGCAGCTCGGTCCAGGGCGCCACGCCCCGCTCGAGCAGGAACGCCTCCTCGATCCAAGTGAGCCGGGCCGTCGCGCCGATCGCCAGCGCCGCCCGATCGAGGAAATCGCCCAGCGTCATCGGCCCGGCCGGGCCCGTCGCGTTGAAGGTGCCGCCCGCGTCGCGCTCGAGCATCGCCAGCGCCCACGCGGCCAGGTCGCGCACGTCGATCACCTGCACGGGCTGCTCGGGTGAACCGGGCGCCAGCACCTCGCCGCCACGCGCGAGCCGCCGCGGCCAGTACGGGAAGCGGTCCGTCGTGTCGTGCGGGCCCACGATGAGTCCGGGGCGCACGACCAGCGCACGCTCGCCGAACACGCGGGCCACTTCGCGTTCGCAGGCCGCCTTGAGCCCGCCGTAGGTTTCGCCCGTCACCGCCTCGGTCGCGGGATCGGCGAGCGCCGCGAGCGGTGCCGATTCGTCGGCCCCGGGCACGAGCGGCGGCGCGTAGACCGAGATGCTCGAGACGAACGCGTAACGCCCGACCCGCCCGGCGAGGGCCGAGGCGGACGTGCGCACGATCCGCGGCACGTAGCCGCTCGGGTCGAAGACGGCGTCCCACGTCCCGGTGCCGAGTGCGCCCAACCCGCCGTCGCGGTCGCCGAGCACCGCCCGCGCCCGGGGAAAGAGCCCGGGGTTCGACGTCCCGCGATGGAAGAGCGTGACGTCGTGCCCGGCGGCGAGGGCCGCCTCCACGAACGCGCGGCCCAGGAAGCGCGTGCCGCCGATCACGAGCAACCGCATGCGAGCCTCCACGACGTGCGAACG
>CAZIXL010000364.1:0-4138 GCA_964542885.1 uncultured bacterium | reverse complement strand
GTTCTGGGGCATGGAGCACGGCGGGCCGAACAACGGCGGCCTGGTCATGCAGTTCGGCCCGGACGAGAGCTTTCCCCAGCCCCAGCCGTGGGGCGCCGTCGGCATCGGCAGCGTCGTGTACGACCGCACGCCCTCCAGCGCCCGGTTCCGCTTCTTCTACGGCATGCCTCAGTCGGGCCTGCGGCCCGTGACGGCGGGCACGCGGTACGTGGTCGGGCGGCTCGTCCTTGGGGCGAAGCACACGGGCCTCACGGGGTGCGATCGCCCGGTCTGCATCGAGTGGCACTCGGCGACCCTGTCCTACGCCCGGGCACGCAACGTGCCCGTGACCCACGGCGGATCCCGCTGGCTGGAGCGCGGCGCCGCCGCGGACTGCAGCGAGCGCATTCCGGCCTGGCGGCCCAGGGCCGTGCCGCAGCCCCACTCAACCGGCGATCGCGCCCACTAGCGCCGGGCCGTCGATCCTCGGCGGCCCGGGTGCGGGCCCCGCGATCGGCCCGGGCGCGGCGCCCCGGCGCCGCGCTAACGCTTCTCTTCGGCCGTCGGCACCGTGAGCAGGATGCGGGGCAGCAGTTCGAAGTGCGCGACCACGTCGTACTGCTTCATCCGCCGGGCGGCGAAAGCGTTGAGCGCGGCCTCGGACTTCTCGTTGCGTACGGACTCGTCCACGACCCCCTCGACGCTCTCGTACGGCAGCAGGTGGCCCGGGTCGTACTTCATCAGGTAGAAGCAGGCCCAGGCCTTCTGGCTGTCGGGCCCCATGACCGCGCACTGCCCCTCGCGAAGCTCCTCGAACAGCAGCTTCTCGAGGGGGATGTGATCGTTCGTGCTGGCTTCCTGGATGCCACTGCGCGCGTTGCCGGCCAGCGAGTCGGCCCGCAGGATCTGCTCGACCTTCGCGCCTGCGTCCAGGCGGGCCTTCACCGAGTCGGCCGCCGCCTTCGTGTCCCGCACGATCACGGCGTAACGGACGGTCGGGAAGGTGATGAAGCCGCTCTGGTGCTTGTCGTAGTACTCCCGGCGCTCCTTCGGCGTGACGCTCACGCCCCGGAAGCAGGAGTCCTCGACCATCTTCTCGACCAGAAGCTGCTCGTACTTCTCGTCGTACGACTTCCTGAAGAGGGAGTCCTGCTCCAGGCCCCGCTCGACCGCGATCTGCGGCATGCGCGGCTCGAGCATGAGCGCGTCGGCGTAGTTCATGAGCCGCTCCGGCGTGTTGATCGCGGGACGCATGACGGGCGGCAGGTCGGTGTAGGCGTGCGAGAGGACTCCGAGCGAGATGCGGCCGTCGTTCCACTGGACGATCGTCCGGGCGGTGTCCTTCGGCGCGATCTCCGGCACGTTCTCGTCGATCACGATGTCCCGGCCGTCGCTGCGCACGGCGGCCGGGAAGAGCGCGGAGGCGTAGCGGACGTTCGTCGTGTCGTAGCGGACGTCCATGCCCACCTTGGCCGCGTCCGTGATCTCGCGCCGGCGCACGTCGGACTGGTACGAGCGCACCAGGTCCTCGAGCGACGCGCGCATGAACGAAAATTCCGGCAGCCGGCGCTCGCGCACTTCCGTGACCTGGAAGACCTGGAAGCCGTCGGGTGCCTCGAGGACCGGCGAGAGCTGTCCCGGCTTGAGCTTCCACAGCACGAGGGCCAGCTGGAGCGGCACCTTCTCGAACTGCGACCAGTTGAGCTCGCCCGCGGAGCCCGCCAGGCCCGACGGCGTGAAGCGCGCGGCGTACGTCGCCCACGACGCGCCGCCCCGGACGAGCTCGCGGCGGGCCTTCTCGGCGCTCGCCCGGTCGGGGAAGTGCAGCACGCGCATCTTCTGCTCGCGCTTCTGGTACTCGAACAGCGTGCGGAGCGAATCCTCGCTCGGCGGGGAAACGTTCAGGACCGCCGCCTCGAAGAGGCGGTTGGACAGCAGCCGCGCGCGCGTCTCCCGGAGCTTCGCCCGGTCGACGAAGTCGAGGGAATAGCCCGCCTTGAGCGCGGTCAGGCCCAGCACTTCCTTGCGCACCATGTTCTTCAGCAGTTCCGCCCGGCCCGTGCTGTCGGACGATGGCCGGTACCGCGGATCCACGGCGTAGTAGGCGTCGCGGAAGTCGAGCACCGTGATCCGGCGGTCGCCGACGCGCCCCAGCAGCGTGGAGTTGGGCAGGAACTGCCCCGTGTCGGGCACGCCGTCCACGTACTGGATGGGGCGGCGCGGCTCACCGGACGCCGGCCGGGCGGGCGCGAGAACGGGCAACAGCAGCAGCGGCAGAAGCATCCGGAGAGGCCGGTGACGGTCGGTCGAGCGCATGCGATCCATGGTGGGAGGAGGGGGATGGGCCATGGTGGGCGGTGCTGGCAGGAGCCGCATCGATGGTAGGAACTGACCCGCCGAAGGGTCAAGGACGGGGGCCCGGGACCGGGTTCCGGGCCGGTCAACTCTGCGGCTCGAGCGCCGCCGGCATCGGCGCGCGGCCCGCGCGAGGCCGCCCGCCTCGCGCGGCCTAGCGTTTGGGCATGGCGTTTTGCACGAGGAAGCGGACGGCATCCGCCGAACGCACGGCGTGTCCGCCGCGCGGCGCGAACCTCGACGTCACCTGTACACCCGCGGATTCGGCCCTGGCGGCGAAGGCCCGCGCCGCCGACACGGGGGACACCTCGTCATCCTCGGCGTGGACGACCAGGAGTGGGGCGTGCACCGGAGTCCCCTTCCACGCCAGGGGAGAGCGTTCCTGCCAGCCGGCGCTGTCGCTCCCGGCGGCCGCCACGATCGCCTTCCTCCCGCCCGGGTCCGCCGCGCGGAAGGCGGCCCACAGGTCGTAGAACGCGCTCTCGGCAATCACGCAGCGAAGCGGCTCGGGCCGCGCGGCCGCGAGCCGCAGGGCCAGCGTGCCGCCCCGCGAGACGCCCCACACGGCGAGCTTGCCGGGGTCCACGCCGGCGGTCCGGGCCAACGTGTCCAGCGCCGCCCTCGCGACATCCAGCGACGCCTTCCCGGCGAAATCGTCGGGAGCGGCGCCGCGCCCCGGGCCGGCCCCGGCCACGATCAGCGTCGTGTACCCGCGGCGCGCGAGGCGCAGCGCGTTGACGCGCGTGTCGATCGCATCGGGATCCTCTCCCGCCAGCAGGAGCAGGCCCCAGCCCGAGGCCGGGCCTTCGGCTCCGGGCACGCGAACCACGTCGACGTCGTGACCGGCGAGACGCAGCGTCTCGGCGGGAAAGCGCGACTCGAGCACCTGCCCCGCCGCCGTCGCCGTGGCCTGGAGCGAGACGTCGCCGGCATCGTGGCCGTGCGCGCGGAAGCGGACTTCCAGCCGGGCGCTCCGGGCGCTGGCCACCGCCGTGACGATGGCCGTCACCGAGTCGCCGGAACCGATCTCGGCGAACGTCGGCGGCACGACCAGCGGAATCACCGCCTCGGCACGCCCGGCGCCCGTGGGGTGGATCACGAGCGTCAGGCTGTCGCCGTACAGGCCGAACCCGGTGCGATTGCTGACGCCGATCGAGAGACGCCAGGCGCCATCCTCGTCGGCGACGACGGTGTCGGGAAGACAGGTCAGGCTCACCGACTGTGCCGCGCGAGCCGGCGCGGCGGGCAGGAGCGCGAGCAGCAGCAGCGGGAGGAGCCGTGCGAGCCGGGACCAGCCGGCGTTCGGCGCGAGGTTCATCTGCGTTCGTGCCTCCATGTCCTCAGTGCCCCCGCGTGCCCGCCATCGGGGCCAGGGGCCCGGCGAGCGCCTTGTCGTTGACGCTGACGACCGCGTGCTTGCGCAGGTCGTCGAGCAGCGCGCGCATGCGCCGTTCCCCTTCGACGTCGTACCAGCGCGTCTTGACCATGACCTGGGCCTGCTCCCACGTGCGCGGCCGGCGCGGTTCGATCGCCATCACGCGCATCGCCCGCCAGCCCTGCATCGTCGAGTCGGGGCCCAGCACCACGCCCACGCCGCCGTTGCGGATGCGCCGGAAGAGCGCCGTGTCGCTGTTCGCGTTCACGACGGTCGCGTACGGCACGCCCGCGCGCGAACTGCGCGCCGCGAGCGACTCGGCCTCGTCCGGGATCGTCAGGCGCTGCACCATCGCCTCGGCCTCCTCGCGGGTCGGGAACACCATGCGCACCACCTGGGCGCGCTCGTCGAAGTCGAACTCGCCGCCGT
>CAZIXL010000363.1:0-4141 GCA_964542885.1 uncultured bacterium | reverse complement strand
TCGACGCCGAGACCTGCAAGCACTACCGGGTGTTCGCCACCCGCGAGGCGCGGCCGGCCCTCCCCGACGCGATCGCGGAGCTGCGAGCGGAGAGCCTCTTCGTCGCAGCCCAGCTGGTCACGGTGCCGGACGCGGTGTCGCGCATGAAGCGACTGCGTGTGCTCGCGCTCGAGCACAACCGGCTGCCCGATCCCACGTCGCAGGCGATCACCGCGCTGCGCGAGCAGGTGCGCGCGCTCGCGGGCGAGGTGGCCGACCTGCGCCAGCGCCCGGTCACCGAGGTGGTCCCGATCGGGCTCAGCACGCGCGACGTCGAAGCCGCGTTCCGCGCGCTGCGCGAGAGCGCCCAGCCGCCCAACGGCCACGTGGAACTGGTGGAGGGCGCGGGGATCTAGCCCTCGCGGGCGGGTCGCCCGAGCCCGGCGTCCGCGACCACCGCGGCCCGGGGATGCGCGCATGCCCGCCCGGGGAACGCCCCCGGGCGGCCCCGCGTCCGCGGGCCTAGCCTTTCTTCCGGTCGCCGTGCCTCCGAGCCGGCTTCGGGAAGGAGGGTGTCATGCCCAGCGTTCCTCTCCTCGCGAGTCGCGCCGCACGCTTCTTCGCGCGCGCCGCCATCGTTTCCTTCGCACTCGTCCAGCCCGCTCACGCGCAGTTCGTCAACGATCCCTCGGGCGAGCCCGCCTCCGCGAACCAGAGCCGGCCTTCGCTCGCCGAGTTGGACGGCGTGCTGGTCGCGGCCTTCGCGGACTACCGCACCGGGTCGAACCAGCGCATCCGGTGCAGCTACTCGCTCGACTCGGGCAGCACGTGGATCGCGCTCGGCGTGCCGCCGGCCTGGGGCAGCTCGCACTGGGTCACCGATCCCGCGGTCGTCGCCTCGCCGGTCGCCGGCAAGTTCTTCGTCTTCGGCGCGGCCAACGACTACCCGCTGTTCGGGGCGCTCTACGCGTGCGTACCGCTCGCGTTCCCGGGTGGCGTTCCCACGTGGGGAACTCCGCAGCTGGTGCGCGTCACGCGGCCCGGCGACCCCGTCACCTATCTCTTCGGGCACGCGGCGGCCGTCTCGCCGACGACGGGCCGGCTCTTCGCGGTGAGCTACTACGACAACGGGACGGACCCCGTGCACCTCGGGCTCCAGTTCTCCGACGACGAGGGGCAGGCCTGGTCGCAGGCGACCGTCGTGCCCGACAGTGTCGCGACATTTCCGCTCATGCAGGTGCACGGCGTCATGCTCTACGTGATGAACGGCTCGGGCACGCCGGCGTGCCTCGCGCGCACCCCGGCCGCGGGGCCGACCTGGTGGGGAGTGGGCGTGACGCCCAAGGCGCGCGAGGCCATGTCGCCCGGCATGGGGATCCTCGGCTGGCCGAACACGTTCACGATCTGCTCGCGGCTCGGGGCGTACGAGGGAAGGATCTACGCGGCGTGGACCGAGTCGTACGACTTCGGCGACGACCCGGTGCCCGACCCGCTCACGGAGGCGGCCCCGGTCGCCGAGGCCGAGCCCAACGAGACGTTCGCGACCGCGACGCCCTTCGAGGTGGGCGACGTCCTGCGCGGCGGGATCGCCACGAGCAACGGCGACCTCGACTACTTCCGCGTCCACCTGGACGCCGGCCAGCGCGTGATCCTGTGGGCGGACTCCGCCGGCGCCGCGTTCTCGAGCCTGAACGTCATGGCGTACGACTCGCTGGGCCTCAGGCCCGCGTGGTACGACGTGCAGATCCAGAAGTGGGGCGAGCGGCGCACGTTCGTGGCGCCGCGAGCCGACGAATACGGCTTCCGCTTCAGCGGTTCGTTTCCGGGCGGCGTGCCGCAGGGCTACCGCGTCCGCACCGCCCCCGGGTACGCCGGCGGCGAGGCGGCGCAGGACCAGGAGGACGTCGTGGCGTCGTGGTCCGACGACGAAGGCGTGACCTGGTCGCCTCCCGTGCGCGCCTCGACCACGCCGATCGGCCTCTTCGACGACGGGCCGGTCCTCACGGCCGGACCCGAGGGTGGGCCGGTCGGCGGCTGGTGGTGGCGGCCGCTCACGACGAGCACGTCCGACGCGCGCTGGCGACTGCTGCGCTCGCTCGACGGCGGCGGCACCTGGCAGATGGGCCGGCAGGCGACCACCACCATCGCCGGCGCGAGCTGGTCGGGATTCTCGGGGACCGCATGGGGAGAGAACGCCGCGCTCGCGCTGCCCGACCGGATCGTGCACGCGTTCGCCGAGCTGCAGCCGACGACCCCCCTCAACACGGACATCCGTGCGGTGGTCGAGCGTCGCGCGCTCGAAACGTTCGAGTGCCCGTTGGTGGAGTACGGCGGGCGACCGGGGGACGCGATCCAGCCGTCGATCCGCCTGCACAACACCGATGCGTACTTCGCCGAGCCGGTCACGTGCTGGGTGGCCTTCGGCCGGGACTGGCCCGCGGCCTCGCAACCGTTCACCGTCCAGCCCGGGGCCGACGGCCCGGTGGGATTCGGCTACACGATCCCGGACACCGCCGCGCCGGGAATCGTGCCGCTCGCCTACGGCGTCGTGCACCTCGGGGCCGGGCTGGTCTCCTGCCCGAGCATCGTCCGCGTCGAGTCGGTGGGCGACGTCGGCGACGGCGCCACCACGGCCTTCGGGCTCGCGCGCGTGTGGCCGAACCCGGCCGCGACCCGCACGACGATCCGCTTCGGGCTGCCGGAGCCTGCGTGGACGACGCTCGACGTCCTCGACGTGAACGGGCGGCGAGTCGCGCGCCTCGCCGAGCGGCTCTACGCGCCCGGAACGCACGACGTGCGGTGGGAGTGCGGGGACTCGCGGCTGGCACCGGGCGTCTACCTGCTCGAGTTGCGCGCCGCGGGCCGCCGGGACGTGCAGCGCCTCGTGCTGCTCGATTGACCTCGCGCGAGCGGACGGCCGGCGCCCCGCGAGTCCGCTCGTGGGGCGCTTTGGCCGCGCTCGTCGCAAACGCGCCCGCGCTGGTGTTCGGCCGTCCTAGGTTCGCGGCTTCCCGTTTCCGAAAGTGGACCCGAACCGAGGTCGTCCATGTCGCGCTCCCCGATGCCGCTCGTCGCGCTGTTCGCCGCCCTGCTCGCAACCGCCGCGCCCGCCGGCGCGAAGCCGTCCGCGAAGGCCGCCCCCGCGCCCGATGCGCTGGCGCAGTCGCAGCTGGCCGCGCTCCAGTGGCGCAACATCGGTCCCTGGCGCGGCGGCCGCGTCACCGCGGTGACGGGCGTCGTGGGCCGGCGGAACGTCTACTACTTCGGCGCCACCGGTGGCGGCGTGTGGAAGAGCGAGGACTCGGGCAACAGCTGGGCGAACGTCTCCGACGGCTGGTTCGGCGCCGGCTCGGTCGGCGCCATCGCCGTCGCGCCCTCCGATCCCAACGTCGTGTGGGTCGGCATGGGCGAGGGCTGCATCCGCGGCAACCTCTCGAGCGGCGACGGCGTGTACCGCTCCGTCGACGGCGGACGCACCTGGAAGCACCTGGGCCTCGGCGACACGCGGCAGATCGGGCGCGTGCGCGTGGACCCGCGCGATCCCGACGTCGCCTGGGTCGCGGCCCTCGGTCACCCGTACGGTCCCAACCACGAGCGCGGGGTGTTCCGCACGCGCGACGGCGGCGCGACGTGGAAGCAGGTGCTGTTCGTGAACGACAGCACGGGTGCGATCGACCTGAGCCTCGATCCCACGAACCCGCGCATCCTGTACGCCGCCACCTGGCAGGTCTACCGCACGCCGTGGAGCCTCGTCTCGGGTGGCGCGGGCAGCGGCCTGTGGAAGAGCACCGACGCGGGCGACACGTGGACGCGGCTCGATGGCGAGGGCCTGCCGAAGGGCCCGTGGGGCCGCGTGGGCGTGAGCGCCTCGGGCGCGCAGGCGGGCCGGCTGTTCGCGGTGATCGAGGCGGACGCGGGCGGCGTCTTCCGCTCCGACGACTGGGGCCGCACCTGGAAGCGCACGAGCGAGGACCGCAACCTGCGCCAGCGCGCCTGGTACTACACCCACGTCTTCGCCGACCCGAAGAGCGCCGAGACCGTGTACGTGCTCAACGTGGCGTTCATGCGCTCGCAGGACGGCGGCGGCTCGTTCCAGCGCGTCGGCCAGCCGCACAGCGATAACCACGACCTGTGGATCGACCCCGACGATCCGCAGCGCATG
>CAZIXL010000362.1:0-4142 GCA_964542885.1 uncultured bacterium | reverse complement strand
CCCGACTTTCATCTCGCGAAGGTGCCGATCACCGCGGAGCGGGCCGGGCCAGAACGGCGCGCGAGCCGGTTCAGGCGATCGGGGTGGGTGCGTCGCCTTCGGCGCCGACGAGCGGCGGCAGCGGGCAGTGCACCGATCCGCAGATGGCGCGCAGCAGCTCGGCCTCGCCCAGGTCCAGCCGGCCGTCGCTCGCGACGAGCGTCGCAAGCGCGTCGACCAGGCGCTGCTTCTCGGCCGGCCGCAGCGCATCGAGGCGGTCGAGGTCGGCGTCCATCGCGCCCACCCAGTCCCCGGGCGGCGCGTACGGCGTGGGCCGCCCGGGCAGCGCGCGCGTCAGGCCGCGCTCGCACGCCTCGCGCGCGGCCGCCTCGTCGTCGTGGCCGAGCCGCGCGAGCGTCGCGAACACGCGCTGCAGCGCGGGCTCCGCCTGGAGCAACGTCGCCCCGCCGGTGCCGCCCTCGTGCGTGATCTGGTCGCCCAGGTGCACGCGGGCGAGGCGCGCGAGCGCGTACTCGTGCAGCGTGATCGTGCCGTCGGCGCGCACCATGCGGTCCACCGCGGCGAGGAGCTCGCGCCGCTCCGCGAGCGGCAGTCGCCCGAGCGCGGGCAGCAGCCGGAGCAGCAGCGGCAACCGCTGCTCGCGCGGCAGCGCGGCGATGGCGGGAGCGCGCTCCGCCGCCCGCGCCGCGACCTCGGGCCCGAACGCGGCGGCGAGCGCGCCGGCGGGTGCGGGCGTCCCGTCCTCGCCGCCACCGCCGAGCAGCGCCGCGAGCAGCACGCGGGCGCCCGAAGGGTCGGCGGCCTCGGCCTCGAGCGCGGGCGGCGTCGCCGCGTTCAGGCGTTCCGCGTAGCGCACGTGCGGCCCGCGCGGCCGCGCGACGCTGGCCGAGACGGGCTGCGACGCGAGCACCGCCGTCGCCACGGCCGCCTCCAGCACCGGGTGCCCGCCGAACGTGGCCGGCGCGGGCCGCGGCGGCGGCGCGGCCGGCTTCGCCGCGGCCTCGGCGCGGAAGCGCTCGGCCATGCGCGTGAACTCCCCGGGATCGAACGCGGGATCGAGCGCGCGGATGCGGTCGACGAGCGGCGGGTGGGTCGCGAACACCTCGTTCGTGCCCGAGGCGAACAGCATGTGCGCCACCTCACCGGTCCCGTGCGCGGCGAGCCGCGAGCCCATGCCGCTCGCGCCCACCTTGACCAGCGCGTCGCGGAGCCCCTGCGGATCACGCGTGAACTGCACCGAGGAGGCGTCCGCGAGGTACTCGCGCTGGCGCGAGATGGCCGCCTGGATCGCGCGGCCGCAGGCGATCCCGATCCAGCCGAGCGCGAACATGGCCAGGCCCGCGAGCGCGATGCCGCCGCCCTTGCGACGCCCGGAGCCGCCCCGCATGAGCACGCGCCCGACCGTGGCGATCGCGAACAGGCCGGCCACCATGGCGAGCAGGCGCATGTCGATCCGCACGTCCCCGTTCAGGACGTGGCTGAACTCGTGGCCGATCACGCCCTGCATCTCGGCACGGTCGAAGCGCTCGAGCGCGCCGCGCGTGACCGCGATCACGGTGTCGGCGGGCGTGTGCCCGGCCGCGAACGCGTTGATCCCCCGCTCGCCCTCGAGCACGTACACCGCCGGCACCGGCACGCCCGAGGCGATCGCCATCTCCTCGACGATGTTGAGCAGGCGCTTCTTGAGCGGGTCGCGCGTGTTCGCGTCCACCAGGTCGCCGCCCATCGCGCGCGCCACCACCGCGCCGCCACCCTGGAGCTGCATCGACTTGACCGCGGCCCCGACCAGCACGATCGCCAGCACGACCAGCGCGCAGCCGGCGACCAGGGGGGCGTTGCGCGCGAACCAGGCGCTGGGATCCTCGGCCGCGCCCATCTGGATCGACGAACCGGCCAGCACGAGCGTGAGCGCAGCGGTCACCGCCACGACGACGACGGTGACCGCGAGCGCGAACAGCACGACGAGCCGCCGGGTCTGCGCGCGCGCGTGGTCCTGCCGCGCGAAGAAGTCCATCACGACCTCACGCGTCCGTCAGGGCTTCAGTGGAACGAGACCTTCGGCGCCTCGCGCTTGGCCTCGCTCTCGATCGCGAGCTGCTCCGCCGGCTGGAAGCCGAACATCCCCGCGAGCAGGTTGTTCGGGAACGTCTGGCAGGTGTTGTTGTAGCCCATCACCGAGTCGTTGAACGCCTGCCGCGCGAAGGCCACCTTGTTCTCGGTGCTCGTCAGCTCCTCGGAGAGCTGCATCATCGTCTGGTTGGCCTTGAGGTCCGGGTAGGCCTCGGCCACCGCGAGCAGCCGGCCCAGCGCGCCCGTGAGGGCGGCGTCGGCTCCGCCCAGCGCCTGGATGCTGCCCGCGCTGGCGGGATCGGCCTTCGCGGCCGCGAGTCCCGACACGGCCGCGTTGCGCGCCTTCACCACGGCCTCGAGCGTCTCGCGCTCGTGCGACAGGTAACCCTTCGCCGTCTCGACGAGGTTCGGGATCAGGTCGTAGCGACGCGTGAGCTGCACGTCGATCTGCGCGAACGCGTTCTTGAAGCGGTTGCGAGCGGAGACGAGCGAGTTGTACGCGCCGGCGGCGAACATCACCCCGATCACGACCACGCCCAGCAGCAGGACGACAGGCAGCATCAGCATGCGGCACTCCTTCCGGGTTCGGGACCGCCGCGGAGTCTCGGGCATCGCCGCAGGACGGGCAACCGGGCGCGCGACGCGCTATGTTCCCCCACCGCTCGTGTCCTTCGGGACCGAATTACGCGCCGTGCCCACCCGGGGGTTTCACGACATGGCCGTCCTGCCCCGCGCGGATCCGCTCTTCATCCTGGCGATCGTGATCGCCGCCGGCGTCGCGTCCGCGTGGCTGGCGCGACTCGTGCGGCTGCCGGGCATCACGGGCCAGATCATGGTCGGGGTCCTGATCGGCCCCGTGCTGCGGTTGTTCGAGCCGGAGGCGATCCAGCGGCTGGAGCCCCTCACGCACTTCGCGCTCGGGCTGGTGGCGGTGACGGTCGGCGCGCACCTGAACCTCCAGCGCCTCTACAACGCGGGCCGCCGCCTCGCCTGGCTGTTCCTGCTCGAGGCCACGATCACCCCGGCGCTCGTCTTCGGCGCGCTGCTGCTGGTCCCGGGCATGACGTGGGAGCCCGCCGCGCTGCTCGGCGCGATCGCCGTCTCGACCGCGCCGGCCACGATCGTCGCGCTCGTCCGGGAGACGCGCTCCCGCGGCGTGTTCGTGAAGACGCTCGTGGCGGCGGTCGCGCTCAACAACATGGCGTGCATCCTGCTGTTCGAGCTCGCCCGCTCGCTCGGGCGCTACGGGCACCTCGAGCCCGGCACGATGGGCCTCGGGCAGGCGCTCATGGCGCCGGCGAACCAGATCGCGTGGGCGGCGCTGATCGGCGGCGTCGGCGCGGTCTCGATGCACCTGCTGCAGCGCTTCGTCGTGAAGCCCGAGACCATCAGCACCGCGGGCGTGCTGGTGATCCTGCTCACCGCGGGCCTCTCGACCCACTTCGGCATCTCGCCGCTCCTTTCCTGCCTGTTCCTCGGCTTCGTGCAGACGAATCTCACCCCCGAGCGCGAGAAGCTCGTGGACGCGCTCTTCGCCAACTTCGAGCCCGCGATCCTGGCGGTGTTCTTCACGCTCGCCGGCATGGAGCTGGACTTCAGCCTCATGCAGGCCGCGGGCGTCGCGGGACTGGTGTTCTTCCTCGCGCGCATCGCCGGCAAGCTCACGTCGGTGCGGCTCGCGATGGTCCTCGCCGGCGCCACCGCAAAGGTGCGCAACTACCTCGGCATGGCGCTGCTGCCCCAGGCGGGGCTCGCGATCGGGCTCGTGCTGATCCTGCAGGACGACCCCACGCTGCAGGCCCGCCCGCAGATGCTGCACCTGCTGCTCGCGGTCGTGCTCACCGTGGTCACGTTGAACGAGATCGTGGGGCCCATCCTCACGCGCACGGCGCTCGTACGCTCGGGCGACGCCGGGCGCGACCGACGCCGACTGCTCGACTTCCTGCAGGAGCAGCACATCCTCACCAACTTCCGGGCCGCGACCATGGAGCAGGCGATCGAGAAGCTCGTCGGCCACCTCGCCAGCTCGCACCGGCTCGAGGTGGACCGGCGGCACCTGCTGGCCTCGGCGC
>CAZIXL010000361.1:0-4145 GCA_964542885.1 uncultured bacterium | reverse complement strand
CCCAGCACCCGGGCGTCCTCGGCGACCACGAGCGGGGTGGCGCCCTCGCGCGCCACGGATTCGACCGTGGCCCGCACCGCGTCGGGGAACCCGCCGCCCTGCTCGTGGACGAACCGCTCGACGGCGTCGGCCGCGCCCTTGCGCACGCGCCGGCCGTCGAGGTCGACACCGCTCATGCGCGTCTGCGCGGTGAACGGCACGAACTTCGCCCCCAGCGCCTGCACGTCGCGCTCGCGCAGCCCGTGCTTCTGCTTGGCGAGCACGACGATGCTGCGGCCCTCGGGCGTCTCGTCGGACAGCGACGAGAGCTGGGCCGCGTCGGCGAGTTGCGACGCCGCGGTGCCCGGCGCGGGCAGGAACTCGGTGGCCATGCGGTTGCCGAGCGTGATCGTGCCGGTCTTGTCGAGCAGGAGCACGTCGACGTCGCCCGCGGCCTCGACGGCGCGGCCCGACATGGCGATGACGTTGTCCTGCGTGAGCCGGTCCATGCCGGCGATGCCGATCGCCGACAGCAGCCCGCCGATCGTCGTCGGGATCAGGCAGACGAGCAGCGCGGCGAGCACGGTGACGGTGATGGGCGTGCCGGCGCCCGCCACGCGCACGCCGAACAGCGAGAACGGCAGCAGGGTGGCCGTCGTGAGCAGGAAGACGATCGTCAGCGCCGCGAGCAGGATGGCGAGCGCGATCTCGTTCGGGGTCTTCTGCCGTTTCGCGCCCTCGACGAGCGAGATCATGCGGTCGATGAAGGTCTCGCCGGGGTTGGCGGTGACGCGCACGACCAGCCAGTCCGACAGCACCTTCGTGCCGCCGGTGACCGCGTCGCGGTCGCCGCCGCTCTCGCGGATGACGGGCGCCGACTCGCCGGTGATGACGCTCTCGTCGACCGACGCGACACCCTCCGCGACCACGCCGTCGACCGGGATGACGTGCCCGGCGGAGACGAACACGTGGTCGCCCTTGCGCAGCGTCGTCGCGGGCACCTGCACGACCGACAGGTGGTCGGCGGGGTCTTCGAGCCTGCGCGCCATGACCTCGCTGCGTGCGCGGCGCAGCGTCTCGGCCTGGGCGCGGCCCCGGCCCTCGGCCATGGCCTCGGCGAAGTTCGCGAACAGCACCGTGAACCACAGCCACACCGACACCGCGGCGATGAAGGCGGCCGGCTCCTCGCCGCGGCCCGTGACCGCCTGCACCGCGAGCACGGTGGTCAGGACCGCGGTGACCAGGACCACGAACATGACGGGGTTGCGCAGCTGCACGCGGGGGTCGAGCTTGCGGAACGACTCGACGATCGCGCGGCGCACGATGGGGCCCTCGAACAGCGGGCGGGACTTGCGACTCGACATGGGACGGGGCTCCGTTTCGGGTGGCCGGCGCGTCAGCCGCGCGCGAGCTGGAGGTGTTCGACGATGGGTCCGAGCGCCAGTGCGGGGAAGAACGCCAGCGCGCCGACGACGAGCACGACGGACACGAGCAGGAACACGAACAGCGGCGTGTGGGTGGGCAGCGTGCCCTCGCCCGGCGGGACCTTCTTCTTGGCCGCGAGCGACCCGGCGGCGGCGAGCACCGGGACGATCAGCCAGTAGCGCGCGACCAGCATGGCGAGGCCGAGGAGCACGTCGTAGAACGGCGTGGCGGCCGTCAGGCCGGCGAAGGCGCTGCCGTTGTTGTTGCCGGCGGAGGACAGCGCGTAGAGCACCTCGCTGAAGCCGTGCGGCCCGGGATTGAGGACGCCGGCGCGGCCCGCGGCCGTGGCCACCGCGAACGCGGTGCCGAGCTTGACCACGACCGGCGGGATCAATATGGCGAGCGAGGCCATCTTCATCTCGAAGGCCTCGATCTTCTTGCCCAGGTACTCGGGCGTGCGCCCGACCATGAGCCCCGACAGGAACACCGCGGTCAGCGCGAACATCAGCATGCCGTACAGGCCCGAGCCGACGCCGCCGTAGACCACCTCGCCGAGCTGCATGAGCACCATCGGCACCATGCCGCCCAACGGCAGGTAGGAGTCGTGCATCGAGTTGACCGAGCCGTTCGAGGCGGCGGTCGTCGCCGCCGCCCAGAGCGCGGATTCGGCGGGCCCGAAGCGCACCTCCTTGCCCTCCATGTTGCCGCCGGGCTGGAACGCCGAAGGCCGCGCGTCCGCGCCGAGCGCGACGAGCCGCGGATTCCCGCCCTGCTCGATCTGCATGACCGGCACGGTGAAGAGCACGAACAGCACGGTCATCGCCGCGAAGATCGCCCAACCCTGCCGCCGGTCGGCGACCATCTCGCCGAACGTGAAGCACAGGGCCGCGGGGACCAGCAGGATGGCGAGGAGCTCGAGCAGGTTCGAGAGGGGCGTCGGGTTCTCGAGCGGGTGCGCGGAGTTCACGTTGAAGAAGCCGCCACCGTTCGTGCCGAGCTGCTTGATCGCGACCTGCGACGCCGCGGGCCCCAGCGCGATGTCCTGGGTCGTGACCGTGCCGCCCCTGCCGTCGGCGAGCGGCTGCAGCACCCGGGCCTTCGCGTACGGCGCGAACGTCTGCACCACGCCCTGCGAGACGAGCGCGAGCGCCAGCACCAGCGACAGCGGCAGCAGCACGTGCAGCGTCGTGCGCACGAGGTCGGCCCAGAAGTTCCCGACCGTGTCGGCGGAGCGGCGCGCGAGCCCGCGGATGAACGCTGCCATCACCGCGATGCCGGTCGCGGCGGAGACGAAGTTCTGCGTCGTCAGCCCCGCCATCTGGACGAGGTAGGAGAGCGTCGTCTCGCCGGAATACGACTGCCAGTTCGTGTTGCTGGCGAAGCTCACCGCGGTGTCGAACGCGAGGTGCGGCACGACACCGGGCAGGTGTCGCGGGTTGAGCGGCAGCACGCCCTGCAGGCGCTGCAGCGCGTACACCCCCAGCAGGCCCACGGCGTTGAAGAGCAGCACCCCGACGGCGTACGGCTTCCAGCCGGTTTCGCGCGCCGGGTCGACGCCCGCGAGGCGGTACAGGAGCCGTTCGAGCGGGTCGGTGAGCCCGGCCCACGGCGCCGGCCGGCCTGCGAGGACGCGCGCGATGAAGCGGCCGAGCGGCACGGCGAGCGCCGTGAGCAGGACGAGGTAGAGGCCCAGGAGCGTCCATCCGTGCGGGGTCATCAGAACTTCTCCGGGCGCAGGAGCGCCACCGCGAGGTAGACGAGCAGCAGCAGCGTGATCACGGCGCCGACGGCATACAGGGGGTTCACGGTCACCTCACCGCAGCCGGTCGCACAGCGAGACGAAGCCGAGCGACAGCGCGAAGAACAACAGGACCAGCAGGAGCATCGCGAGATCGGACATGGTTCCTCCCGGCGGGCCTTCCCCGCCGCGGACCATTGGACGGCTCCCGCCCGTCAGGCGCGTGCGAGGAGGCGTCGGGGGCGCATCAAGAACGCATCAAGATCGGCTGCGGCGTGCGCGCGTCTTCGCGCGGCCGCCCCGGGCGTGCTGTAATCGCGGCCATGGATGCCGGCACCCCCCGGGACCGCCCGGACCCCGACGCGCTGCTGCGCGGCCTGCAGGAGCGCGAACAGCTCGAGCGACGCGCGCAGCTCAAGCTCTTCTTCGGAGCCGTCGCCGGCGTCGGCAAGACCTACGCGATGCTCACCGAGGCGCACGAGCGCCGCCGCGAGGGCGTCGACGTGGTCGCGGGCGTCGTCGAGACGCACGGCCGCCCCGAGACGCAGTCGCTCCTCGAGGGGCTCGAGCAGCTCCCGCGGCGCGAGGTCGAGTATCGCGGCGTCCGGCTCACCGAGTTCGACCTCGACGCCGCGCTCGCCCGTCGCCCCCGCCTGGTTCTCGTCGACGAGCTGGCGCACACGAACGTGCCCGGCAGCCGCCACGCCAAGCGCTGGCAGGACGTCGAGGAGCTGCTCGGCGCCGGCATCGACGTGGCGACCACGCTCAACGTGCAGCACGTCGAGAGCCTCAACGACGTCGTCGAGCGCCTGACCGGCGTGCTCGTTCGCGAGACGGTGCCCGATTCGGTGCTCGACCGCGCCGACGAGATCGAGCTGGTGGACCTGCCGCCCGACGACCTGCTGCAGCGGCTGCGCGAGGGCAAGGTCTACCTGCCCGAGCGGGCCGAGCGCGCGCTGCAGAACTTCTTCCAGAAAGGAAACCTGATCGCGCTTCGCGAACT
>CAZIXL010000360.1:0-4147 GCA_964542885.1 uncultured bacterium | reverse complement strand
TACAGGTCCCGCACCCAGCCCGAGACGCGGATCTGCACGCGCCGCCGCCGCGCCTCGTCGGGCACGACGAACCCGACCAGGTCCAGTTGGCCGCTCGACGACGAGCGCACGACCCGGGCCGTGCGCACGCCGATGAGCTGCACGCGCTCGGAACGGATGTCCACGCTCACCAGCCCGGGCACGTCGCTCCGTTCACCGCCGCCGGCCTGCGCCTCGTCGGAGTAGACCGGCACGTAGTCCATGCCCATGTCGTCCTTCATCGGGACGGGCGAGTGGACGTCGGGGTTCATCGGATTCCGGTAGAACAGGATGCGCCGCGGCCCGGACGACGCGGCGGGGGCGTTCTCGACCGGAACGAGCGCCATGCCGCAGATCGGGCAGTCGCCCGGTTTGTCCGACGTGTAGCCGGGGTGCATCGGGCAGTGGTAGAGCGCCTTCCCCGCGGCCACCTTCGCGGCGGGGGCCGGCCGCCTCGAGGCCAGGTAGCTGCCGACGCTGGCGACCGCCAGCACGACCAGGCAGCCGAACAGCACCCAGCGCGCCACGTTCATGAAGTGCGCGCCGGGCGGCGGCTGGTGCGCGGCCGGGGGCGCCTCGCCCGCACCGGGCGTGCGTTCGTCGTGCGTGTTCATCGCGGGTTCCTTTCGGTCGTGCCGGTCGTGCCGATCGCGGGCAGCTCCAGCCCGAGCAGGCGGCCGTCGGCCGTGAGCGAGAGCAGTTTCGATTCGGCGCGCGCCAGCTGCTGCCGCGCGCGCACGAGTCCGATTTCGTCCTCGTAGAGCGCGTGCGTGGCCTCGAGCACGCGCCACAGGTCGGTGGCCCCGGCCTCGTAGGCGCTCCACGACGCGGCCACCGCACGGCGTTGCGTCACGACCACCGTGTCGGCCATGAGCGCGACCGTGCGCCGCGCCGCGAGCGCGCCGGCGAGCGTGCCGCGCGCCTGCTGGTCCAGCTCGAGCGTGGCCGCGCGCAGGTCGGCGTCGGACGCCTGCGCCATGGCGTCCATGCCGGCCGCCTCCGACAGCTCGCGCTGGGCCGCGAACACGGGCAGCATCACGCCGACCGTCGCCGACCACATGTCGTCCTGCGGCCGGCCCATGATCGGCTCGCGCGTGGCGTACGAGAACCCGA
This sequence comes from uncultured bacterium, assembly GCA_964542885.1. Taxonomy (GTDB): domain Bacteria; phylum Eisenbacteria; class RBG-16-71-46; order RBG-16-71-46; family RBG-16-71-46; genus CAIXRL01. Next base: position 3,016 of record CAZIXL010000360.1, on the reverse strand, counting down.
GCTGCAGGTCGGGCCACAGCATGCGCCGCGACGCGCGGGCGGCGAAGCGCCAGCGCTCGGACTGCGCGCGCAGCCCGCGGAGCCGCGGGTGCGCGTCGTTCACGGCGGCGAGCACCGCGCCCGCATCCGGCGGCAGCGTGGCCACCGGCGGTGCCTCGAGCGAGTCGGCGAGCGCGGCGCCGTCCCGCCCCATGAGGGCCGCGAGCCGCGCGCGCGCCTGCGCCTCCTCGGCCTGGTACGCGGCGAGGTCCGCGAACGTGCGCGCCTGCTCGGCTTCGGCGCGCAGCACGTCGTCGAGCCGGCCGTTGCCCGATTCGTAGCGGGCGCGCGCCGAGCGCACGAGGCGCTCCATGTCGTCGCGGTGGGCGAGGCCGAGCGTCACGAGCGATGCCGCGTGCCACGCGTCGGCGTACGCCGCCCACGTCATCGCGTACTGGTCCCAGGCCGTCGTCTCGACCGCGGCGTCCTCGGCCCGCGCCGCCGCACCCGCGGACCGGCGCTCGAGCCCGTTCGCGCCGAAGACCGGGACGCGCTGCTGGATCCCGACCATCTTCATGGTCATGGGCTCCATGTCGAAGCGCCCGTCGGTCGGCACGTTGAGCGCGCCCAGCTCCAGCATCGGCGACGACCAGGCGCCGGCCGGTGCCACGCGGCGGTGCGCGGCCTCGGCCATCCGGCGCTGGCCCGCCAGCATGGGATTCGCGCCCGCCACCTCGCGGAACGCGCCCGCGAGGTCGAGCGCCGGCGCCGCCTGCGGCGCCGCCACCAGCAGCACGGCGAACACGAAGGCGCCGCGCGAAACACCCGTTCCCATTCGAATCTCCCCCGCGCGCGCCGGAACCGGCGCGCTCCTGGATCGACGCCGGGCGCGAGCGCGCCGCGGGCGTCCGTGACCCGCCGATGGGCGCGCGCGGAATGCCGCGAGCGTTCGCTACCGGCGGGAGGGCTCCGTCAGGCGGAGACGGGGGGCGCGCGCAGGCCGCGCGTGCCGGGCGCCGCAAGGAGCGGCGGCGGTCCCAGGTCCGCGGGCGCGTGGAGCGCTCCGGCGCGGACGGGCGAGGCGGCCAGTTCGAGCGCGACCAGCAGCGCGGCCTGCACGTGGCCGGGCGCGGTCGCGGGAGCGTCGAGCTGGGGCGCGCTCGCCATGGTCACCTGCATGCAGCAGGGACGCGACGAGGCCCCGGGCCCGGGGGCCGGTCGTTCGGACTTCGCGGACTTCGCAGACGTCGCGCCCGCGGCGGCCGCCTTCGCGGCGCAGCAGGCGTGCACGGTGTTCGCGGCGCGCTTCGGCGAGCACTGGACGAGCATGCACAACTGGCCGCCCGTCAGCAGCGCCAGCATGCTCGTGATCGCGAAGAGCTTGAAACCGCGCGTGTGCATGGAAGTCCTCGGGAACCGCTTCGTGAGGTGCGCAGGATGACCCGGGACGCACCCGAGGTGCAACAGGCTACCCGGACCGCGGGGTGCCGATGTCCGCGACCGGTCAGGATCGGGCGCGAACGTGTTCCCCGCCACGACCGACCCGCGGGTCCCACGCGGGTTTTCGGCGCTCCCGGTCGGCGGCTGCAGGCCGCGAATTGCGGGCAGGGGCGAGCCCCTGCCCTGCCGGAAGGCGTTCGGCGCGGCCGCCGGATCGGGGCGCCACGGGCGCCCCGGGCGGTCATGCGACGGGGTCGCCCTTCAGCGCCAGCAGCCGCTCACGCAGCGCCTCGGCCATCGCCCGGGTCTCGGCTTCGGGAGCCACCCCCAGGTCGCGTTCCATCTCCTGCTCGAGCTCGCGCAGGTGCGCGAGCGCCGCCAGCGGACGGCCGGCGTGCTCGTAGAGACGCACCAGCTCGCGGTGCGCCTCCTCGTCGAACGGGTCGATGCGGACGCGCCGGAAGGCGTACTCGAAGGCCGTCGCCAGCTCGCCGGAGCGCTCGTAGTGCTCGGACAGCTCGCGCAGCATGGCGTCGGTTTCCGCCATGATGCGTTCGCGTGCCGAGACCGCCCACTCGTACGTCGCCCCGGGCAGCAGCGGCGCGGTCGAGACCGCGACGCCGCGCTCCAGCGCGGCGATGCGTGCGGGGCCCGTCGCGGAGTGCGCCGCGGCGAGCGCGCGCTCGAAGTCGCCGACGTCGGACGAGAACCGCTCGCTGGCCAGACACACGGTGTCGTGGTTCGCGCGGAGGATCTCGGGATCGAGCTGCCGGCGCAGCTCCGAAAGCGCCTGGGAGAGGCTCTGGCGGCCCGCGCTGGACTCCACGCCGGGCCAGAACATCGCGACGAGCTCGTCGCGACGATGGGATCGAGGATGCAGCGTGAGCCGCGCCAGCAGCAGTGCGGCTCGACGGGTGCGGAACCGGGTCACGATCGTGCGACCGCGCCGGGCGCGAAGGCCCCCCAACAGCTCGATGCGCCACGGCGCCGACCGTGAGGGCCCGCGCGATAGCGGTGCTCTCATGGGTGCCATGACGTGATCAATCTACACCCGCAGCCCGTTGCGGCGCATGCGGCGCAAGCCGGGAAGTGCGTGATATTCACCCGCGGGGGACGTTCCCACCGGCGGCGCGCTCGGCTAACCTGCCCGCGCATTCGAATTCGTCCGATCAGGGGGACCCCATGGGTCGATTCACCCGCTGTCCGTCGCGCGCCCACCGCGGCGCGTTCGGGAGGTTCGCGTGGCCGGCCGCGTGATTCGCTGGGCGATCGTGTGCGCGCTCGTCGGTGCGTTCGCGGCGTTCGTGTGGCCGACGCGCTGGCGCTGGGACCACATGACCGTCGACGGTGACGTCGTGCCGGTCCGCATCGACCGCTTCACGGGCGACGCCGACATGCTGCTCCCCGACGACGGCTGGGTGCCGGTCGAGGCGCCGCCCGGCGGCGCGAGCGCCGCACCCACCGGGCGGTTCGATTGACGCCCGCGCCCGCCGCGCCGCGCCGCCGCGCCCGCGGCCCGGCGCCGCTGGACCGGCTGGAGGCGATCCGCTTCGAGTTCGGCCGCGCGTTCGCGCGCGAGCGCCGGGCGCTGCTCGCG
>CAZIXL010000359.1:0-4174 GCA_964542885.1 uncultured bacterium | reverse complement strand
ATGAAGCTCGTCGCGCCGTCGAACACGTTCTGCCCGTCGAGGAAGTAGACGACCGGGTAGCGTCGTTCCGGCTGCGCGTCGTAGCCGGGCGGCAGCCACACGACCACGTCGCGCCGTTCGACGTGCCAGCCCTCGAACGCACGGTGGTAGCGCACCTCGCCGGTGATCGTGTGGGTGCGCGCGCCCGGCGTGCCGGCCTGGTCGCGCCAGGTCGCGACGGTGACCCGCACCGTGTCCGCGCCCGCGCCGGCCACACCGGATCGATTGCCCATCTCGCCGCCCGCGGCGTCCTTCTCGACCGTGTCCCAGCTGCCGCGGGTCACCTTGAACTCGAACGCGGTGCCGGCCGGCAACGCGATCGTCCCGGTCCAGGCGCCGTCGGCCGCGCGAACGAGGCGCAGGCCGGCGCCGTTCCACGCGCCCAGCTCGGGGAGATCTCCCGCGATCCACAGGACCGCGTCGGCCGGTGTGGAGGACGGGGCACGGACGACGAACGTGACGGCGGCCCGCGAGGGCGGCGCGCTCACGAGCAGCCCGGCGACCAGCAGCGTGGCGGCGGCATGACGATGCACACGATCCTCTCGAGACGGGGCCTGCGGACGGGACGGCGATCGGCGCGGAGCCTAGCGAAATCGGCCGCAGCCGGCAGCCGGCATCGCCGGAATGGAGGCCGGAGGCCGCTGGACGCTCGCCGCACCCGTGCCGCATCATGTTGCCTCACGCACCGCCTCGAGAGGATCCGCCATGCACCCCAGATCCAGAACCCTCCTGGTCGCGGTCGCCGCCGCGGCCCTGTTGCAGGCCGCCTCCGCCCTCGCCGCCGGCCCCGACGGCAACATCGAGTGGGCGGGCATCTCGCACGTCGCCTGGCAGGACCGCCGGCCGCTCTGCCCCGTCAACGGCGAGAGCTTCCAGGTCCGCTTCCAGGCATGGCGGAACGACCTCACGTCGGCCTCGGTGCACGTCGTCGCGGGCGCGACCACGACCGACGTCCCGGCCACCGTCGTCGGCCATCGCGGCCCCTACGACGTGTGGGCGGCGACGGTCCCGGCCACGGCGAGCGCGACCGAGAGCTACTGGATCGAGCTGGCGGACGGCGGCCTCACCGATTACTTGAGCGCGGGCGGCTTGAGCCATGTCACGCCGTCGGATGGCGGTTACGCCCTCAACTTCACGACCTACGAGCACGCCCCGGTCGGCGCGACGCTCGTCAACGGGGGCGCCGCCGTCTTCAAGGTCTGGGCCCCCACCGTGGCGGCCGCCTACGTCCGCGGCGACTTCAACGGCTGGGCGACGGCGCCGCTCGTCAAGGTCGGCGAGTACTTCATCGGGAAGGTCGCCGGCGTCTCGGCCGGGCAGCAGTACAAGTTCTGGTTCCCGACCCGGTCGGCAGACGGCGGCTACGTGACCGACCCCCGCGCCCGGCGGCTCAACGCCACGGGCAACTACAACGCCTACGTGCTGAACCCGTTCTCGTACACGTGGACCGACACGGCCTGGTCGATGCCGGACTTCGACCGGCTCGTCGTCTACCAGCTCCACGTGGGCTCGTTCGCGGGGCTCAACGACCCGTACGGCGCCGCGCCGAACCCGTCGCGATTCGTGGACGTGGCGGCGCGCGTCGGGCACCTGAAGGAACTGGGCGTGAACGCCGTGCAGCTCTGCCCCGTCAACGAGTTCCCGGGCGATTTCTCGGCCGGCTACAACCCGATCACCGAGTGGAGCCCGGAGTGGAAGTACGGCACGACCGACGACTTCAAGGGCATGGTGAACACGCTCCACCAGAACGGCATCGCCGTGCTGCTCGACATCGTCTGGAACCACTTCTCGCCCACCGACAACTTCCTCTGGTACTTCGACGGCACGCAGCAGTGGTTCGAGATCCCCGACGTCTCGACGCCGTGGGGCTCGCAGGCCGCGTTCGGCAAGGCGGCCGTCGCCGACTACTTCGCCAACAGCGCGCTCAACTGGTGCGAGGAGTACCACCTCGACGGCTTCCGCATGGACGCCACGAGCTACATGAATCCCGGCGTGCACGCGGCCTCGGGCTGGGCGCTCATGCAGCGCCTGAACAGCGAGAAGGCGAATCGCTGGGCCGACAAGCTCACGATCGCCGAGCAGCTCCCGGACAACGAGTGGATCACGATGCCCGTCGCCTCCGGCGGCGCCGGCTTCGACTCGCAGTACCAGATGCTGTTCCGCGACAACGTCCGCGCCGCGATCTTCGCGGCCGCCTCGGGCGACCCCAGCATGAGCGCGGTACGCAGCGCCATCCTGGGCGGCGGCACCTGGCTGAGCGGCACGCACGCGCTCAATTACGTGCAGCTCCACGACGAGGCGTGGCCCTCGAGCGGCGGGCAGCGCATGGTGAAGACGATCGACACCACCGCCCCCTACGACGACCTCTACGCGCGCGGGCGAACGATGCTGGCCGAGGGGCTGGTGCTCACCTCGCCGGGCATCCCGGCGATGCTCATGGGCGACGAGTGGCTCGAGTCCAACGACTTCAACCCCGACGGCTCGAGCCGGATCGACTGGTCGAAGAAGACGACGTACGCGGGCGTGTTCGACTTCTACAAGACGCTGATCGGGCTGCGGACCTCGATTCCGGCCCTCGCGGCCTCCTCGGCCACGCACGTCTTCCACGTGAACGAGGCCGGAAACGTGATCGGCTTCCGCCGCACCGACGGCGACGGCAACCCGGTCGTCGTGCTGGCGAACTTCTCGAACACGGACTTCGCGAGCTACCGCATCGGCGTCCCCGCCGGCGGAAGCTGGACCGAGCTCGTGAACAGCGAGGATCCCGCGTTCGGCGGCTCGGGCCCCGTGAACCCGGGCACGCTCGCGGCGTCGGCGACGCCCTACGACGGCTTCACGCAGTCGCTCGAGCTGTCGGTTCCCAAGATGGCGTTCGCGGTTTACGCGCCGCAGTCGAACGTCGGCGTCGGGGGACCGGGCCCGGTCGAGGCGCGCCTGCGCCTGTCGGCGCCGTGGCCCAATCCCGCGCGCGAGGACGTGCGGCTCGACTGGTCGATGCCGGGAAGCGGCGACGCGCGGCTCGAGGTCTTCGACGTGGGCGGCCGGCTGGTGCGCACGCTCGAAGCGGGCATGCACGCTGCGGGCCCGCACACGGCCCGCTGGGACGGCCGCGACGAAGCCGGCCGGCCCGTGTCCGCGGGGCTCTACTTCGTGCGGCTCGAAGCGGCGGGCGCGACGCGCTCGGCGCGGCTCGTGCGGCTCCAGTGACCGCGCCTCGAGACCCGCTGGCGAGCTGACCTCGCCCGAATCGGCCGCCCCACGCGGGGCGGCCGATCGCGCTTGCGGGGGATTCGCGGACCGGGGCGCTCGACGCCATTCGCCCTGTGGGCGGGCCGTGCCGCTCCAGATTGCGCTTCGGCGCGCCGGGGCCGAGCCGCTAACCTTACCGTCACGCCATCCATCCTCCGGGCAGCTTCGCCGATCGGCTGCCCACCGCCCCGTACCCAACGCCGGGAGGTCCGCATGCACCGGCCCGATGCCGCGTGCCGGCCGCGCCCGATCCGGAGTCCCTTCGTCCGGGCCCTCCTGGCGGCGCTCGTCCTCGGAGCGATCGCACTCCCACGTCTCGCGGCCGCGTTCAACCTCGGCGTACGCGTCGACCTCGGAACGGGAGCCTCGCCCCTCGACGTGGCGGTCGGCGACCTGGACGGGGACGGCCTGCCGGACCTGGTGACGGCGAACGCGAACGCCAACACCGTGTCGGTCCTGCTCGGCGACGGCGCGGGTGGATTCGCAGCCCGCTCCGACTTCGCGACCGGGCAATCGCCCTGGTCGGTGGCCATCGGGGACGTGAACGGCGACGGCCGGCCCGACCTCGCGGTGGCGAACGGGTCCGCCCACTCCGTCTCGGTGCTCATGGGCGGCGGTGCCGGCGGGCGTCTACTTCGTACGCCTCACGCAGGGCGGCCGCGTGGCAACGGCGCGCGTCGTGGTGCTCGAGTGACGACCGGTTCCCGGGAACACGCCGCTCAGCGCGGCGTGTTCCCGAAGAACAGGTAGCAGGTCACGATCGCGCCGATCACGCCGGCCAGGTCGGCGGCGAGGCCGCAGCCGAGCGCGTGGCGGGTGCGCTTGACGCCCACCGAGCCGAAGTAGACCGCGAGCACGTAGAACGTGGTCTCGGTGCTGCCCTGGA
>CAZIXL010000358.1:0-4184 GCA_964542885.1 uncultured bacterium | reverse complement strand
CGTAGGCCTGTCGCGCGGCGAGCCCGTAGTTCAACACCAGCAGCTCGGTGTCGCCGGGTCCCCAGTTCGAGTCTTCGAGCGTGGCGTCGAAGCCGGCGTCCGCGCCGTTGGTCGGCGTGTGCAGCGTCGCGTCCACGTCGCCCGAGTCTCGCGCCGCGACGGCCACCGCACAGAACCCGGGCACGGCGCCCGGCGCGGGAATGCGCACGCCGTCGCAGTCGAAGGCCAGGTACTCGGAGGGCAGGCAGTACTCCCAGCCCGCCATCGGCCCGCCGATCGGTCCGCGTCGCCAGACCGGGGTCGCGTCGGCCAGCGTGTCGGGCACCCACGACCACTGCTCACCCCAGGTGTTGTTGAGCTCGTCCAGTTCGGGCAGGACGCCCGTGGGATCGAGCAGCATCGACAGCACGTGGCGTCCGCCCGGCAGCAGCCTCGAGGTGATGTTCGGGTTCGTGTAGGTCGTGAGTCCGGCGAGCCCGGTGAACGTGGCGGCGTAGGCGAGGTCGTCGTCGAGCCGCACCTGCATGTTGTTGAAGCCGCTCGGCTGGTCGCTCGCGTTGCGCTTGCTCACGTTGAGCCAGGTGGGCTTGTCGTCGCCGTAGAGGATCGCCGGGTCGGGCGCGGACGACACGGTCGCGTCGTTCGTCGGCCGCGGCACGAGCGGCGCCGCCCAGCCCGAGGGCGTCACGATCGCGAGATCCGGCGGCTTCACGTAGATCTTGAGGCGCAACGTGACGGGGGCGGTGCCCTCGGACGGATCGCGCCACACGAGGAGCGGGTAGTGGTCGGCCGTCGAGGCCGTGAACGACAGGGACGCGAAGCCGTCGGCGTTCGTGGCCGTCGAGCCATCGGCGTTCGCGAGCGACCGGAACGATGCGGTGGGCGAGTACCACGAGACGTGGAACTTTCCGCTTCCGGAGACGCGCGTCACTTCGACCGTGAGCTTGCCGGTGCTTCCACCCGGCACGTTCAGGTCCCGCAGCCAGACCATCTGGTCCTGCGCCACGGTGAACGTGAGGGTGTCGCCCACCGCCGACGTTCCGCCCGAGTTCACGCGCAGGTGGAAGTCCTCGGCGTTGCCGCTCGTGTTGACCACGCCCAGGTTCCAGGCGCTCTGGTTCGCGGCGACGACGTTCGTGAGGATCGCGTCGGTGAGGAACGCACCGCGGGACGAGGTGACGAGCCCGTCCGTGAAGCCGTCGAGCGAGCCGTCGCTCGGGTAGTGCAGCATCAGGTCGTCGTTGCTGGTCGACACGCGCCCGGCTCCGCGCTCGGCCCACAGCTCCGACACGACGAAGCGCGTCGTGCCGATCTGCGGGAAGGTCAGCGCGTGCGTGTACGAGAACCCGTCGCAGTTCCAGAAGCGCGGCTGGCCGATGGGCACGTTGATCACGTTCCAGCCGCCGGTCCGGTCCGGCGGCGCCGGGCGGGTGTAGCCGACGTTGCGCGCGAGCGACATCGGCTTCCACACGAGCTGGCGGCCCCAGCGGTTGTTCGCCTCGCTCAGTTCGGCGATCACCTCGGCGGCGTCGGTCCAGGCCTCGATCGTGTGCCGGCCGCCGCGCACGCTGAACGGGCCGCGATTGATCGCGGTCTGGCTGTTCGGCACCGAGAAGACGACGACGGTCGAGGCCGAGTCCATCGGCACGCCGTCGACCAGCAGGCGCGTCCGGAAGGAGCGGTCCACCGGAACCTCTCCCGAGTTCTCGACCGCCCAGTTGAACCACGTGCTGTCCTGGTTCCCTGCCAGCGTCGGCGTGTCGAGGCAGTTCGTGGTCGTGGCACCGCCCACGCAGCGCGCGACGACGCCGTCGGACCAGCCGGCGATGAGGCGTTTGGTGAGGTCGGTCGGGTACGGATCGCGCACGACGTAGTCCGGCGAGACCGGAATCGGATGCGTCGGGTACGAGTTGTTGCCCTGCAGGTCCGTCGCCCGGACCTCGATGTGGTACGTGCCGGGCCCCAGTTCGCCCGTCGTGTACTCCGGCTCGTTCCGGGTGGCCGAGGTCAGGAGCGAGCCGTTCCTGAACAACGACACGAAGTAGGACTGGATCCCGGATCCGAGGTCGGGTGGGGCGGTCCACGCGAACGAGATCGTGCCGTCGGGTGAGGGCGTGCCGGCGGTGTGGTCGGTCGAGTGGAGGTTGGTCGGCGCGTAGGGCGGAATGTCGTCCCGCCAGAACCCGGCGTTGGCGAACGTGTTGAAGATGTCCTCGCGGGGGAGCGACGAGCCGTAGCGGCTCTCGAACGCGCTCACGAAGTCCTGCACGGTGCTGATGCTGTTGTCGACCATCAGGTCGAGCACCGCGTTGAAGCCCAGCGACAGCCGGTCCACGGGCGCGACCGCGGCGGCGCCGACGGTGTTGTCGGTCGCGCGCGCGTTCGGGTCGGACTCGAGCGGCGTGTCGTCGGCGAGGTCGTTGAGCAGGGCGCCGAAGAAGCCCTCGGTCGCCCACGGGCTGCAGCTCGAGCCGTTGCCCTTGCAGTCGCACTGCGGCGGCAGCGATTCCCAGTCGGAGCGGTTGCGGATCGGCACGCCGTAGATGCGCTCCAGCTCGAGCGACACCGTCTGCTCCCAGAACTGCGCGAAGCCCTCCCCGATCGCGACGTTCAGGTCGTCCTCGGAGCACCAGCCGCAGTGGCGGCCCGGCGAGCCGGCGGGCTCGCAGTGCCCGTCCTCGGTGTCCTCCTGCAGCATGTGGATCGGCAGCTCGTAGTTCACGTGGTGGCCGAACTCGTGGATCAGCATCTCCCCGTGCCACGCCCACTGCGAGTCCGGCACGTTGATCGTCTCGGTGAAAGGCCACGCGTAGTGGGGCCAGTCCGAGTCGGGGTAGGCGACGTCCACGTCGTCGATGTCGTCGGGAAACGTGTAGGGCGTGTGGTCGAGGAACCAGCGGAACTCGCGCGTGATCGTGGTCAGGATGTGCAGCGGGGGCGCGTCGAGCATGCCGATCAGGAAGTCCTTCTGCAGGTCGCCACCGCCGACCAGACCGTCCCACCTCGGCGTCACGAAGGTGAAGGGCTCGTCGCCGTCGAAGTTGTCGAGGACGTGGACCCACGCGTTGTCGGTCGCGAAGACGAGGTAGAACTTGCGGCCCAGGGACGACGGCACCACGACGGTCCGGTCGTAGCCGCCCGAGGCCGACAGCGTGCCGGAGGCCAGCGGGATGTCGACCGCGGGCGTGTCGAGCCAGATCGTGTAGCTCGCGCCGTCCACGCGATCGAACGAGTTGTCGTCGCGCTGGAACCGCACCCGCCCGTGCAGGTGATGCGTCTCGTTCGCCGTGACGCCCAGCGCCGACACCTGCCGGCGGGCCTGTTCGGGCGTCATCACCGGGTCGCCCGTGATGGAGCGTTCGCCCACCGCGAGCGGCCGCGGATCGGGGGTGCGCATCGCGTCGAGGACCGCGAACGGCACGATCGGCGGGTCGGGCTGCGGATCGAAGCCCACCGTCGTGCCGTAGTGCAGGCGGTCGAAGTACGCCTGCGACCAGTCGCGCTTGTGCACGACCTTGACGCCGTTGGCGACCACCTCGATCGAGAACTGGTCGCTCGTCGCGAGCGGGATCGCGCTCACGTGCACCACCTGGACGCCGCCGTCCGGCAGCACCACCGAGTCGGGCGGCGCGTCCGAGTTCACGGTCACGCCGCGCAGGCCGAACGTGAACGCCTTGAGCGTCATGGGCTCGTGCGCGGTGAACGTCACCTGCGCGTCGATCGGGACGCCCGCGCGCACGGGACCGTCGACGCCCGTGACCTTCACCTCGAGGCCCGGGCCGATCGGCGCGGCGGCGGTGCCGGCGGCGCGCGCGAGCGCGAGCAGCGCGGCCGCGGCGCGCGCGAGCGCCGGGCGGCTCATCGCGCACCTCCGCCCGCGCGCGGCGCGGGATGCGGCCGCGCGAGGGCGTCCATCTCGCCGATCCGGTCCTGGAGCCGCGCGGCGTGCTGCGACTGCCCGGCCGCGCGCGCACGCTCGAGTTGCGCCTCGAGCATGCGCCGGCGCCACTCGCGCTTGGCGTCCTCGAGCGCACGCTGGGCGGCGGCCCGCGCCTCGCCCGGGGGAAGCTCGCGCAGTGCGGCGGTGGGCGCCGCGAGCGCGTCGCGCTGCTGCGCGCGCAGCTCGCGCACGCGCGCGGCCCACGCGCGCCGCTCGGCCAGCGCGCGGGCGGGCGCGTCGGCGG
>CAZIXL010000357.1:710-4195 GCA_964542885.1 uncultured bacterium | reverse complement strand
CGTCGCCGGTCTCATGGCGTTCATCGATCCGGAGACCGGTCTGCTCACCGGGCCGACGGGCGACCTGCAGGTGCCCGACGACCTGGCCCGCACGCTCGCCCCGCAGGTGACCCTCACGCCCGTCACGCTGCCCGACGGTTCGGTGATGGTCGATCTGCAGGGCACGCTGATGGACTACTACGTGATGACCATCGATCCGCTGGGGCGCCGCTCCATCCAGTGCGTCCAGGATCCGCGCCAGGCGCTCGCGCCGACGCTGCCGATCATCCTGCCGATGGCGGACCGCTGACATGAAGACCACGACCCGCTTCTTCCGCCAGATCGGCCTGCTCGCCGCCGCCTTCGTGCTGTGCGGCACGGTCACCGCGAACGCCGTGACCATCACCATCGTCAACAACGACGGCGCGGGGGAGGGCTTCAACGATCCCACGCCGGTCGCTCCCGTCGGCGGCAACCCGGGAACCACGCTCGGCCAGCAGCGCCTGAACGTGTTCCAGGCGGCCGCGAACGTGTGGGGTGCGATCCTCCCCGGTTCGGTCCCCGTCCTCGTGAACGCGCAGTTCAACCCGCAGACGTGCACGGCCACCAGCGGCGTGCTCGGCAGCGCCGGCCCGACGTCGGTCTACCGCGACTTCGCCGGCGCGCCGATCGCGGCGCACTGGTACCACGTCGCGCTCGCCAATCGGCTGAACGGCACCGACCTCAACGCGGCGGCCTACGAGATCAACGCCACGTTCAACGTCTCGGTCGGCGGCGCAACGTGCCTGCCATCGGGCTGGTACCTGGGCCTCGACGGCAACGAGGGCGCGCAGATCGAGCTGCTGCCCGTCGTGATCCACGAACTGGGCCACGGCCTCGGCTTCAGCACCACGACCAACGGCAGCTCGGGCAGCTACCTCTCGAGCTTCCCGTCGATCTACGACTTCTACCTCTACGACGCGGCCACCGGCCTGCACTGGGACCAGATGACGGCCACCCAGCGCCAGACGTCGGCCCTGTCGTTGACGGGCCTGAGCTGGGACGGTCCCGCGGCCTTCACCGAGGCGCAGTCGTTCCTCGCGAAGCGCCCGCGCATGCTCATCAACTCGCCGGGCGGCATCGCCGGCTCGTACGCGATCGCCACCGGCACGGTCGGCGTGCCGCTCACCCCGGCCGGCGTGACGGGCAACGTCGTGCTGGTCGAAGACGCGGTCGCGCCCACGAACGACGGCTGTGACGCCATCACGAACGCCGCCGCCATCGCCGGCAACATCGCGCTCATCGATCGCGGCACCTGCACGTTCGTGATCAAGGCGCTCGCCGCACAGGCGGCCGGCGCGACGGCGGTGCTGATCGCGAACAACACGACCGGCCTGCAGCCTCCGGGCGGCTCGGATCCGTCGATCACGATCCCGGTGGTCGGCATCTCGCAGGCCGACGGCAACACGATCAAGGCGAACCTGGGCAGCGGCGTGAACGTGACGCTGGGGCTCGACCCGGTGCTGCTCGCCGGCGCCGACAATTCCAACCGCCCGCTCGTGTACGCGCCGAACCCGTACCAGAGCGGCTCGTCCGTGTCGCACTGGGACGTGACGATGACGCCGAACGCCCTCATGGAGCCGGCGATCAACACCGACCTGCACAACACGGTCGACCTCGCGCACGGCCAGATGTCGGACATCGGCTGGTTCGACTTCGTCGTGGCCACGACGCTGGCGCGCTTCGATGCGCAGGACCAGGCCGACGGCATCCTCCTCACCTGGCAGTTCGGTGCGGGGAGCGACGTGGGCTCGGTCACGCTCGAGCGTGCGACGTCGAACATCGGCCCGTGGGAGCCCACGGCGTCCGAGACCCACATGGTCGACGGCGCGATGCAGTCGCTGGACGACGGGGTGCAGGCGGGCGTGACGTACTTCTATCGCCTGCGGGTCACCGACAAGAATGGCGAAGTGACGACGTTCGGCGGCGTGTCGGCCAGCCACTCGGGTTCGCTCGCGCTGCAGGCCAACGTGCTGATGGCCCCGCGCCCGACCCCGGCGCCGCGCGGCGCCGCGCTGTCGTTCCGCATCGGCCAGCCCGAGTTCGTGCGGCTGGCGATCGTGGACGCGACGGGCCGCCAGGTGCGCGTGCTGCAGAACGCGATGATGGCGGCGGGCACGCACACGCTGTCGTGGGACGGCCGCAGCGAAGCCGGCGAGAAGGTGGCGCCGGGCCTGTACTTCGTGACCATGCGCACGTCGGCCGGCATGGCCGCGAAGCGACTGGCGGTCATTCCGTAGCGGTGGATCTGAAGTTGTAGTTGCAGGGCCGCACGCAAGGCACGTCCGGCGGCTCCCCACTTCGGTGGGGGGCCGCCTCGTGTTTGCGGGCATTGCGCGGCGACGGCGTGCGGGTCCAGAGTGCGTCCGACCACGGAGGTGACCCATGGCACAACTCGTCTGTCACCTGTGCGGCGAGCCGGTTCTGTTCGAGGAGCCGATCCCGCGCGAGAGCACGTGCGCGAAGTGCGGCGCCGACCTGCGCTGCTGCCGCAACTGCCGGCACTGGAACCCGACGTACAACAACCAGTGCACCGAGCCGATGGCCGATCGCGAGATGGACAAGCTGCGGCGGAACTTCTGCGAGTACTTCTTCTACTCGCGCGAGCCGTTCGGCGCCGCCGCGGGAGGCCCGGGCGATCGCGCCGCCGAGGCGAGGGCGAAGCTCGAGGCGATGTTCGGCGGAGCGAAGCCGGCGGACGCGCCAGCACCCGGCGACGCCACCGCACCGCCAGGCGCCCGCCCCACGCGAGCCGACGAAGCCCGGGCAAGCCTCGAACGCCTGTTCGAGAAGCGCGGCGGCGGCGGGGAGTAGGGGCGGGGCTTTCCCGCCCGGGGCCGGCCGCCTGAGCACTTCCTCCAACGTCAGCGTGTCGGACTGGCGAAGTGTCGGTCCGGGTCCCCACCGGAGGCAGGCCGGACAACCGTCGCGGAGAGAACCTGCTGACGAGCAATCGGTTGAGCCTCGGGCTCGCTCGGTCGGAAGAGGCAAGTCGCTTTAGACCGGACTTTGAATTTCGTTGACGATCTTTGGGCCCCACAATTAGAGTTTCGGCGTCCCGTAGTTCGACCGTTCTCGGTGTGGTTGCAGCCCGCCCAGACTCCCCCATGAACCAATCCGAACAGACGTCGTCGGAACTGAAGCCCGCGGCCCCCACGAGTCGACGGGCGGCTTCTTCTGTTCGCCGGTCAGCATCCCCGGACGGGACGGGGTGCCCCCGAAGCGCCGGCGAGCATCAGGGGGAACGGATGCACAAGATGTGCGGATGGCTCGCGCTCGTCATGGCGGCCGGACTGTTCGTCACCGCGCTCACGCCCATGAGTGCGCTGGCCCACAGCGGCGACAGACCGATCGACCTCATCGACCCGATCGGCGACCCCGGGCCGGTGCAGTACGGGGATCCGGATCCAGGAACCGGTGGCCGCCCGCTCCAAGTTGGCGACTTCTTCTACCTTCAGAGCTACTTC
>CAZIXL010000357.1:0-700 GCA_964542885.1 uncultured bacterium | reverse complement strand
GATCCGGATGGCAGTGGGTCCGGCAGACCTGCAGTTTGGGTAAACGTCCTCAGTCTTCGGATCTTCCTCTTGGCCTCCCTTCATGTGGACGTACAGCTCCCGGCGTCGCAGCCCCTCGATAACTCAAAGCCGGCCCTCAGTTCGAAAGATGCTCGACTTGTTGGGAGAGCAAGTCGGTGAAATACCTGCTCGCACAAGCCGCCGCACTTGGCGAGTTGCTTAGGGCCGCAGCCTCAGCAGCTCCAACTGACGAAACCTTTTCAGCAGTCTGCGAGTGCGGGCATGCCTTGATCGAGAACGGCAGGCCTCGCGAGGCTGCACAGCTTGCGTCTGAGTACGCGACTCGCGCCAAGGAAGAGGGCTGGGCACTTCGCCTTCTCGTACTGGAGGCTCGCGCGCTTCTGGCTGAGGACCGGGTGGGTCAGTGCAAGGAGTTGTTGGCGGCCAACTATCCAAGGTATCGAGCACTGCGGACTGTCGACGCTTCTTGGCTTCGCCTGCTTCATGCGGCAAGTGAGTGGAGAGGCGGAGTCATCGCCCAGGCGATTGCAGAACTTGAGACGCTTCGTTCTGAGTTGTTGGCTCAACCCGATTCGCCATTGCATGCGGCCTGCGCTCTTCACCTCTCATCAGCGCTGAATACATCCGGAAGGCGCGAGGAAGCGAGGGACATGGCGCTTGAAGCGTGGGTCTCCGGCCG
>CAZIXL010000356.1:0-4203 GCA_964542885.1 uncultured bacterium | reverse complement strand
GCGCCGGGCGCTCCGCGTGAGGGCGAGCCTGCCGAGACGCGCGAGGGGCTCGTCTACGAGTTCGACCGGGCCACGTTCGATCCGGATTCGCTGACGGGCTACCGCCTGCGGTCCGACGTGGACGGTCCGCTCGACGAGGTCGCGGTCGTGCACGTGGCGCTCGACGACATCGTGCACCTGCGCACCCGCTCGGTGGACTGGTATCGCACGGGCCTGCTCGGCGGCGGCATCCTCGCGGGCGTGCTCGCGGTGGGGCTGGCACAGGTCGACAACAACAACGGCGACGGCGGCAGCGGGGGCGGCTGCCCCCGCTGTCCGTCACCGAACGCCGCCGGCCGCTGACGCCCCGAGCGCCGCGCCGAGCCCGTCCGCCGCGAGGTCGACGGGATCGAAGAACGTCGAGCGCGCGTCCCACAGTTCCTTGAGGACGCCGACCAGCAGCACGCCGGTGAACGCGGCTGCGGGCCGCCGGCCCGCGAGCGTCGCGCCCGCCGCGAGCGTGAACGAGAGCGACGCGTGCTGGAGGCGGTCGGGACGGGCGAGTCCCAGCTGCCACGCCTTCACCGGCGCGGCGGGGTAGGATTCGGCCGACTCGGCCGGCGCGCCGCCCGCGCGGGCGGCCGGTGGCGCGCCCAGCAGCGCGGCGGACACGAGCAGGAGGGCGAGCGGGTGAACGCGTGGTACGAAGGAGCGGCGGAGAACGCGCGCCAGCGCGCCGAGACGGCGTTGCGCGCGCACGCCTGGCCGCCCGCGCTGCTCGACGCGCTCGCGCGGCTGCGCGCCGCCGGTGGCCGCGCCTGGCTGGTGGGCGGCACGGTGCGCGACGTGCTGCTCGGGCGCGAGGCGGCGCCCGACGCCGACGTCGCGACCGACCTCGTGCCGGCCCGCGTGCAGGCGGCCTTTCCCCGCACCGAGCCGCTCGGCGAGGCGTTCGGCACGCTGCTCGTGCTGCACCAGGGCGCGCGGCTCGAGGTCACGACGCTGCGCACCGAGGGCGCCTACGCCGACGCGCGCCACCCGGACGCCGTGCGCTTCACCGCCGACCCGCTCGAGGACCTGGACCGCCGCGACCTCACGGTGAACGCGCTCGCGTTCGACCCGCACGCGGGCCGGCTGCTGGACCCGCACGAGGGGGCGCTCGACGCCGAGCGCCGGCGGCTGCGCGCCGTGGGCGATCCGGGCGAGCGCTTTCGCGAGGACGCGCTCCGGCCGCTGCGCGTCGCGCGCTTCGCGGCGGTGCTCGGGATGGAGGTCGAGCCGCGCACCCGCGCGGCGCTGGGCACCGTGCGCGAGCGCGCCGGCGCCCTCGCGGTGGAACGCGTCCGGGCGGAGCTCGAGAAGCTGCTCGCCGCCCCGAAGCCCTCGACCGGGCTCGAGCTGCTGCGCGAGGCCGGCCTGCTCGCGGTCTGGCTGCCCGAGCTGCAGGCCTGCCGTGGCGTTCCGCAGAACCGCTTCCACGCCTACGACGTCTACTTCCATTCGCTCTACTCCTGCGACGCGGCGCCGCCGGCCAAGCCGGTCGTGCGCTGGGCGGCGCTGCTTCACGACCTCGGCAAGCCCGCGACGCGCGTCGAGCGCGACGGGGAAGGCACGTTCTACCAGCACCAGTTCGTGGGCGCGGACCTCGCGCGCGGGCTGCTCGAGCGGCTCCGCTTCCCGGCGCGCTTCACCGCGCGCGTCGTGCACCTGGTGCGCGAGCACATGTTCGACTACCGGCCGGCCTGGAGCGACGCGGCCCTGCGCCGCTGGCTGCGACGCGTGGGCCCCGGGCACGTGGCGGACCTCTTCGACCTGCGCATGGCGGACAGCCTCGGCAACGGGCTCAAGACGGCGAACCCACTCTACCTCGACGCCATGGGCGCGCGCATCGACCGGCTGCTCGCCGAGGGGGCCGCGCTCTCGGTCGCCGACCTCGCGGTCGACGGCCACGACGTCATGCGCGTGCTCGGCATCGGCCCCGGGCCCGGCGTGGGCGGGGCGCTGCACGCGCTGCTCGAGGACGTGCTCGAGGACGCGTCGCTCAACGTGCGCGAAACGCTGCTCGCGCGGCTCGCCGCGCGCCGCGCCGCGGGGCCTCGCGAGGCCGGCGTGCCTTGACACTCCGAGAACGAGGCCCCTATCCTGCGGCGCCTTTTTTCCGTCCTCTCCACGCGGGGCCCGACCCACGTCCATGACCGCAGACGCCCAGATCCTCGAGGTGCAGCGCCCCGTCCGGCGACAGCTGGAGGCGGTCCAGAAGCACCTCCGGGGCCTCTTCCGCACGCCGATCCCCATCCTCAACGAGGTGGGGGGGCACGTGCTGGCCACCCGGGGCAAGAAGTTCCGCCCCACGGTGCTGCTCCTCACGGCCCGCCTCCGGGGCCCGCTGAGCCCGGACGCGATCGTCTGCGCGACCGTGGTCGAGCTCGTGCACGCCGCGGCGCTCATCCACGACGACTCGGTGGACCGCAGCCACCTGCGGCGCGGGATGCCGACCGTGAACGGGCTGTGGACCGACGAGATGGCGATCATCATGGGCGACTACCTGTACGCCCAGTCCATGGCGCTGCTCGTCGAGCACAAGCTGAACGACGCCATGGGGATCCTCGCCCGGGTCGTGACCGAGATGTCGTGCGGCGAGGCGCTCGAGTTCCAGCACGCG
Organism: uncultured bacterium; assembly: GCA_964542885.1. Classification (GTDB taxonomy): domain Bacteria; phylum Eisenbacteria; class RBG-16-71-46; order RBG-16-71-46; family RBG-16-71-46; genus CAIXRL01. Next base: position 1,562 of record CAZIXL010000356.1, on the reverse strand, counting down.
TTCGACCTCGACGTGTCCGAGGCCGACTACGAGGAACTGATCCGCGCCAAGACGGGCTCGCTGATCGGGGCCGCCACCGAGATCGGGGCGGCGCTGAACGGCGGCGGGCGCAAGGCCGCGCGGCGGGCGCGCTTCCGCCGCTTCGGCGAGGCCGTGGGCGTGGCGTTCCAGATCGTCGACGACCTGTTCGACTACCTCAGCGATTCCGAGGTCACCGGCAAGCCGGTCGGCCACGACCTGGCCGAGGGCAAGGTGACGCTCCCGCTCATCGCCGCGCTGCGGCAGGCGGACGCCGCCGACCGCAAGCGCCTGTCGGCGCTGGCCGCGCGCAAGAAGTGGACGCCGGGCCAGGGGCGGCAGCTGGGCGCGCTCATCGAGCGGGCCGGCGGCTTCGCGTACTCGCGCGCGCGCGCCGCCGCGCTGGCCGCCGAGGCGCGCGGCCTGCTCGCCGACGAGCCCCGCTCGGCCGCGCGCGAGGCCCTGGGCGTCGCCATCGACTACGCCGTGCATCGCGTGCACTGAGCGTGAACGTTCCCCACTCCGGAATCCGTGCCATGACCGTGCGTTCCCGTCCGTCCCCCACGGTGCCCGGCCCGCAGCTGCTGCGCGCCGCCGCCGAGGCCGCCGCGTCCAAGAAGGCGGCCGACCTCGTCGGGCTGGACCTGAGCGACCTCGACGGCGTGGCCGACTTCTTCCTGATCTGCTCGGGCGCGAGCGAACCGCAGGTCAAGGCGATCGCGGAGGCGGTCGAGGAGAAGCTCAAGGCCATCGGCGCCCGCCCGTGGCACGTCGAAGGCCGCGAGGGGCGCCGCTGGGTGCTGCTCGACTACGTCGACCTCGTCGTGCACGTGTTCCACGAGAAGACGCGCGAGTACTACCTGCTCGAGCGCCTCTGGGGCGACGCGCGGAGCGTGGACCTTGGTGTGGAGTGAGCTGAGGGCGGCGTTCGCGCGCGCGCTCGAGGCGGCCGGGCTCGCGACCCCCGAGCGCCTCGCGCGCCTCGACTTCGCCGTCCCCCGCGACCCGTCGCACGGCGACTGGACGACCAACTTCTGCATGCTCGTGGCGAAGGAAGCCGGGCTCGCGCCGCGTGCCCTGGCCGAGGCCATCGTGCGCCACTGGCCTGCCGACGTCGCCGAGGTGGGGCCGCCCGAGGTCGCGGGCGCGGGCTTCCTCAACCTGCGCTACCGCGACGCGTTCGTCGCCTCGCTGCCCGTGCGCATCCTCGCCGAATCGGACGCCTTCGGGCGGTCGGACTTCGGCGCCGGCGAGCGCATCCTGGTGGAGTTCGTGAGCGCGAACCCGACCGGGCCCATGAACATCGTGAGCGCGCGCGCCGCCGCCGTCGGGGCGTCGCTGGTCGCGCTGCTGAACGCGGCCGGGTGGGCGGCGGCGAGCGAGTTCTACGTCAACGACGCCGGCAACCAGGTGGACCTGCTCGGCGCCTCGCTTCGCGCGCGGTTCCGCGAGCGCATCGGCGGCGACGGGACGCTGCCGGAGGGCGGGTACCAGGGCGAATACCTGGCCACGCTGGCGGCCGAGCTGCCCGAGGCCGCGGCGCG
>CAZIXL010000355.1:0-4206 GCA_964542885.1 uncultured bacterium | reverse complement strand
CTCGAGACGCACCCCGACGTCGCGAAGACCAGCATCTACGCCGCCTGCGCCGCGTGCGACGCCGCGCTCGTCGAAGCGTGGCTCGCGCGCGACCCCGGCCTCGCCACGGCGACCTACGGGGGCTCCTCGTGGACCGCGCTCGTCGCGCTCGCCGCCTCGCCGCTCTTCTCCAGCACGCCCGAACGCGCCGCGGCGAGCGTCGCGATCGGCAGGCGGCTGCTCGACGCCGGGGCCGACCCGAACGCGTTCGTGCCGCTGCCCGGCGACACGAACGGGCGGCTGTCCGCGCTCTACTTCGCGAGCAACGTCGGCAACGCGCCGCTCGTGAAGCTGCTGCTCGAGCGCGGCGCCGATCCCAACGACGGCGAATCCACCTACCACGCCGCCGAGCACGACCACCGCGACGTGCTCGAGCTGCTGGTGGCCCACGGCGCCGAGATCTCGGCCGCGCACGGCGTGTGGAAGAACACGGTGCTCTACTTCCTGGCCGGCTACCGCGACCTGAACCCGCGGGCCGCGAAGGCCGACGCCGGCATGCTCTGGCTGCTCGAGCACGGCGCCGATCCCAACGAACCCAGCTACGAATCGCGCGAGACGCCGCTCCACCGCGTCGCCGACTTCCGGCGCAACCTGGCCCTCGCGCGTGCGCTGCTCGACCACGGCGCGGACCCGAACGCGCAACGCGCCGACGGCCGCACGCCGCTCGACCGCGCGCAGCAGCGGCTACGGCGAGCTCGAGGCGCTGCTGCGCGCGCACGGCGCCACCGCGACACCACGGCCCGCCGACGCGCTGCTCGGCGCGTGCGCGCGCGGCGACCTCGCCGCCGCGCGCGCCGTCCTCGCGGCGCACCCCGGGCTGCTCGCGGCGCTCTCCGAGGAGGATCGCCAGGCGCCCGTCCGTGCCGCCGAGAACGGGCAGGCCGAAGCGCTCCGCGTGTTCGCCGCGCTCGGCTTCGACCTCGCGGGCGGCGGTCCCGGCGATTCGACGCCGCTCCACCAGGCGGCGTGGCGCGGGCACGTCGACGCCGTGCGCGCGCTGCTCGAAGCCCGCGTGCCGATCGACCCGCGCGACCGCACGTACGGCAGCTCGCCGCTCGCGTGGGCGGCGCACGGCTCGGCCAACTGCCGAGAGGCCGACGAGGACTACGTGGCCGTGATCGACCTGCTGCTCGCCGCCGGCGCCACGCGCGAGCCCTCGTACAACCACTGGAAGGAGCCGCCCGAGAACCTGTGCAGCGACGCCGTGGAGGAGCACCTGCGCGCCCGCGGCTTCGTGCCGAAGGCATGACGCAACCGCACGGCCGGGCGGCGGGCGCGCGGTTCGCGCCCGGCCGCCCGCCGCGTGGCGATGCGGGTGCCACGGGCGCGCGTCCACGCGCTCCCGGCCCCGCGCCGCACCGCGGATTCCAACCGTCGGCGCGCGGCGGCCGTCTCATCTCCGCGCGGGAATCGGCCCGCGCCTCCCGGAGATCCACTTGAGCCCCATGCCCCGCCTGCGCGCAGTGGCCGTCCTCGCGCTGCCGCTGCTCGCCGCCGCGCCGCCCGGCACCCCCGCCGCCACGCTGTTCATGCTCGAGCGCGCCCCGCACGGCGTCGCGCTGCGCGCCGATTCCGTGGCCGTCGGCGAGGTGGCCGTCTTCCCGGTGGCGCTCGACAGCGGGCTCATCGACGTGGTCCTGCCCGTCGGCCCCGGCCAGTCCGCCGCGCTGATCCGGCCGGCGGACCGCGGCATGATCGTCGTGCGCAACGACGGCGCCGCGCTGCGCGTGAGCTTTCGCCGGCCCGACGGCACCCTGCAGCCGCGCCCCGCGCGGCCGCTCGCCGAGATCGCGCGCGAGGAGGTGCGCCTGTGCGTGACGGGCGGCGACGGCACGCGCGCCGCGTTCGTGATCGCCGGCAACGCCGTGGGGGCGCGCGCCCCCGCCGGGGCGGGGGGGGCCCGGTGGGCCGCCTCGCGCGACAGCGCCGGGCCGGTGGCGAACATGTTCGCCGGCAAGCTGCCGGTCGCGCTCGGCGACGGCGACTGGATCGTGCAGACCGAGACGTGGCGGCGCTCCGAACGACCCGCGCCGCGCGGGCGCATGGCGTGCGAACTCGGCCGCTACCTCGTGACCGACGCCGTGCGGCCGGACGGGACGCGCGGCCGCTTCGTCGTGGACCTGGGCGCGAGCGGCACCATGGTCGCGCCCGGCTTCGTGCCCGTGGGCCAGCCGGTGCGCGCCTCGCAGATGGTCGAGCACTCCGCCGCCGGCGAGAAGCGCCTCCCGGCCACGGCGAGCGACGCCACCGGGGGCGCCCCGGCCGTGAACGGCGAGACCGTGTTCCCCTCGCTCGAACTGGGGGGCGTCCGCGTGGATTCGCTCGACGCGCTCGTCTCGCCGATCCCGCGCGGGCTCGGCGACGACGTGGTCGGCATTCTCGGCATCGACGTGCTGCGCCGCGCCGACCGCATCCGGCTGGTCCTTCCGGCGAAGGGCACGGGTCCCGCCTCGCTCGAGTTCGACCCGCAGGCCCCGCTCGCGCGCGTGGCGGGCGCGAGCGGCTTCGCGTGGAGCGCCATGCACGTGGTGCTTCCCGGCGAGGTCGCCGGGCGGCCGGCGCACTGGATCCTCGACTCGGGCGCGCCGGCCTCGTTCGTGGATTCGCTCGCGGTCGCCGGCGAAGCGGGCGCCGCGACCGCGCCGGCCGCGGCGCCGGTGCACGGCTCGGCCGGCGTCGCGCGCGCGTCGGCCACCGCGCGTGCGCCGTCGGTGCGCCTCGGCAGCGGCGCGGCGTGGACCGACGTGCCGGTGCGGCTGGCCACGCTCGCGCCGTTCGAGCCGCTGCGCGGCGACGGCCGCGTGCCCGCACTCCTGGGCCTGCCCGAGATCGCGCGCCTCGGCGCGCTGGAGCTGGACTTCGCGCGGCACGAGGCGCGCTGGGGCGACGCGCGCTGAACCGCGGCGCGCCGCTCACCGGCCCGTCGCCGAACCTCCCGGCTGCACGAGCGGCCCCAGCCGCCGGCACCTGACCGTCCGCGGGCCGAGCGTCCAGTCGAGCGCGGCGAGGCCGCCGTCCGTGCCGCGCACGAGCGCGACGCGGCTCCAGTCGGTCGGGCAGAAGAACGTCGAGTCCGAGGTCGGGCGCAGCGGTCGCCCGTCGGCCCACAGCACCCCGTCGCGCGACTCGAGCGGGACGACGCCCGTGCCCGGCACGTCGTAGCGGCCCTCGCAGCGCCGCAGCGCCTCGGCGGGAAGCGCGACCACCGCCGGGTGCGGCACCTCGATCGGCTTCACGTCGCGGCCCGCGAGCACGCCGCGCACCACGAAGCGCAGGATCCCGGCCGCGCCGGTCTGCAGGTTGCCGAGGAAGACGACCGTCGTGCCGCTCGCGGGGTCGTGGTCGAGCCACGCGTAGAAGCCGTTCGTGCTGCCGCTCCATTCGAGCCGGCCCTGCGGGGCCAGCGCCGCGCGCACGTCGTCGCCACAGGTGCCGTCCAGCACCGCGTGCGAGAAGCGCTCGAGGTCGCGGGCCGTGCTCCAGATCGAACCGGCGCCGGCGAGGAAGCCCAGGTCCTTCCGCGGCGCCGCTTCCTCCGCCGTCGCACCCGCGAGGTACGACGTCGCGCGCTCCGGCAGCGCGTCGGCGAGTCCCGCCGACGGTACCGTCCGCTCGAGCTTCGCGGGCACCAGCAGGCGCTCGCGCACCAGCGCGTCCCACGTGCGGCCGGTGGCGCGCTCCAGCACGTGCGCGAGCACCGTGTAGCCCGCCGAGCTGTAGAGCGTGCCCGTGCCCGGCGCGAAGGCGAGCGGCGCGCGGCCCGCGCGCGCGGTCACCTCGGCCGCCGAGAGCGGCTGCGCCTCCTCGGCGTCGCTCGTCACGCGGTGCGGGATCCCCGACGCGTGCGCGAGCAGCTGGCCCACCGTGATCGCGCCGTGCGGGAAGCCCGGCAGCCAGCGGCCGAGCGTGTCGGCAGGGGAGAGCCGCCCCTCGCGCACGAGCCGGGCCGCGAGCGCCTGCGTGAACGGCTTGGTGATCGACGCGATGCACAGCCGCGTCGTCGGCGTCATCGGCGCGCGGCGCGTGCGGTCCGCCGCGCCCCAGCAGCGCTCGAGCAGCACGCGCCCGTCGCGGGCGACCAGGAACTGCCCCGACAGCGCGCCGGCGCGCACCGCGTCCGCGACGCAGGCGTCGAGTGCGCGGCCGAGCGCCGCCGTGTCGGCGGCG
>CAZIXL010000354.1:0-4206 GCA_964542885.1 uncultured bacterium | reverse complement strand
GGCGCCGCGGGCGGCGAGGCGGCGCTCGCGCGGCTCGCGGACGGCCGCTTCGACGCGATCGTCTGCGACCTGATGATGCCCGGCCTCTCCGGCATGGAGGTGGCCGAGCGCGTCGCGGAGAGCGATCCCGCGCTGCGCGCGCGCATGGTGTTCCTGACCGGCGGCGCCGTGACGCCCGAGGCCGAGGCGTTCGTCGAGCGCCCCGACGTGACGTGCGTGAACAAGCCGTTCGACCTCGCCGAGCTCGAGTCGCTGCTCGAGGCGGCGGCCCGCCGGCGCGCCGACGGCTGACGCACGGGGTGCGCCGTCAGGGCCGCCAGGTCGCGAAGTCGACGACCGGCACGCGCGCCTGCCGCGCCACGTTCGGCACGATCTCGCCGAGCTGCGATTCGTCGGTGAGCGCGAGCCCCGCGAGCGGGTCCACGCCGGTGCGCCGCTCGAACGCCCGGCGCGCCGGGGTCCACGTGAGCGTGGCCGGGTCGTCCACGACGATGCCGGGTTTGACGCCGGCCAGCCGCTGCAGGATCACGAGCTGGGTGTAGTGGTCGCTGTTCCACAGCACGATCCCGCGCTCGAAGGGCAGCGCGCGCCAGCGCTCCTCGATCGTGCGGGCCACGAGGCCGATGCGGCGATGGTGCGCGCCGAGCCACGACAGCCCGAGCGCCCCGTACACCGCGACCGCCAGCGCGAGCGCGACCAGCGCGAACGCGCCCCGCAGCCGGGCCGCGACCGGCGCCGCCGCGACGCCCAGGCCGGCGAGGGCCACGGCGAGCACGGGAAGCAGGTAGGGCACGCTGTCGGGCACGCCATAGACCAGGACGAAGCCCGCCTGGAGCAGCGCGCCCGCGAGCAGCGCGCCGAGCAGCGCGCGGCGGGCGCCCCCGCGGTCGCGGACGAACGCGAACACGCCGAGCGCGAACCCCGGGACCGCGAGCGGGGCGATCGCGTAGCGGATGAGTCGTGCCTCCTCGGGCCGGGGCGCGAAGCCGCCGAAGTAGGCGCCGTAGACGCTGCCGGTGACGTGCCCGAGCACGCTCGCCACCGTCGGCTGGAGCAGCGGCCACTGGAAGGCGGCCGGGTGCGCCGCGCGCCAGGCCACGTGCAGGTCGGCGAGCAGCGGCAGCGCGAGCCCCGCCCACGCGGCGAGCGTCGTCGTGAACCGCAGGCGGCCGGTGCGCACGCGCGAGAGGACGATCGTCGCGACGATGGGCACGAGGAAGAACACGGAGGTCGCGTGGTGGGCGAGCCCCGCGCCGCCCGCGAGGCCCATGACGAACGCACGGCGGGCGAGCGTGCCCTCGTCGAGCCCCGCGTCGAGCGCGGCGAGCACGCGATGCGCGGCGAGCGCCATGCCGGCCACGACCGCCACCTGCCACGACGTGACCTCGGCCACGGTCGCCTCGCGCAGGAACGCGGGGTTCAGCAGCAGCAGCAACGCCGGGACGGCGGCGAGCAGCGCGCGGCCGGTGCGCGTCGCCCCCGGGCCGCCCGGTACCAGCCGGGCCACGAGCGCGTGCAGCAGCCCCACGGCGACACCGGCGCCCGCGGCGCTCCACGCGTTGGCCGCGTGCGCCCAGCCCATGCCCAGCGCGTGCAGCGCCACGACCCACGCGTGCCCGAGCAGCGTGTAGAGCGGGTAGCCCGTCGGGTGCGGCACGCCCGCGAGCGCGAGCGCGAGCGTGAACTCGCCCGCGTCGCCGTCGCCGGGAAACGCGGGCGCGAGCGCCAGGCACAGCGCGAACGCGGCGGCGCCCACGAGCACGGAGGCGCGCACGGGCACGCGGTCGGCCGGCGCGGCCGCCGTCAAGCGCCGTCCCCGAAGGCGTCGAGGATGCGCGCGACGTGGCGGGCGTGCGCGGCGTAGTGGGCGATCACCAGGTTCTCGTCGGGCGCGTGCGCGCGCGTGTCGGGATAGCCGAGCCCCGCGCAGGCCACGGGCACCTTCAGCTCGTGCAGGAAGCAGTGGTTCGGGCCCGAGCCGCCGATCATCGGCACGACCTGCATGGGGGTGCCGTACACGGGCTCGGCGGTGCGCGCGACCAGCGCGAGGAACGGATCGTCGGGGTCGGTCCGCCCGGCGGGGTTGCCGCCCAGGAACGTGACCTGCACGTCCGGGAAGCCCTGCGCGTCGAGGTGCGCACGCAGCTTGCGCAGCAGGTCGTCGGGCACCTGGTCCGGCACGATGCGGAAGTCCACCTTGGCCGACGCGCGCGCCGGCAGCACGGTCTTGGAGCCCGGGCCCTGGTAGCCGGAGGTGAGCCCGCAGATCGTGCAGGTGGGCTCGAACACCTCGGCCACGCGCAGCTCCGGTCCGCCCTCGAGCCCGCGCAGGAAGCTGCGGACGCCGTAGCGCTCGCGGTGGATCGCGCTCGTCTCGGGCAACGCCGCGAGCAGTTCGCGGTCGCGTGCCGTGGGCGGCTTCACCGCGTCGTACCAGCCCGGGACGCGGATCCGCTCGTCGGGGCCCTTGAGCGTGCCGAGCGCCCACACCAGCCGCCACGCCGCGTTGGGGAAGATCGACCCGCCGAGTCCCGAGTGCACGTCGAGCGCCGCCGTCTCGACCGACAGCTCCACGTAGCAGATGCCGCGCAGTCCCGCGAACTGCATGGGCACGCCGCGGTCGTCCACCTGGCCGAACTCCCAGAGGCACGCGTCGCCCGCGAGCCGCTCGCGGTTCGCGCGCACGAACGCCGGCAGGTGCACGCTGCCGACCTCCTCCTCGCCCTCGATCACGAACTTCACGCGGCACGGCAGCTCGCCGCGCGTCGCCAGCAGCGCGTCGAGTGCGAGCAGGCGCGAGACGAGGTGGCCCTTGTCGTCGCTCACGCCGCGCCCGTACATCCTGCCGTCGCGGATCGCGGCCTCGAACGGCGGGCTGGTCCACAGCTCGAGCGGTTCGGGTGGCTGCACGTCGTAGTGGTTGTAGACGAGCAGCGTGCGGTCGCTGCGGCCGGCGCGCTCGGCGAGGACGACCGGCGGGCCCCCGCCCGAGTCCGCCAGCTCGACCGCGAAGCCGCGCCGCTCGAGCATGCCGGCCACGAGCCGGGCGCACGCGTCCATGCCCAGCCCCTGCGCGGCGATGCTCGGCTGGGCGACCAGGCGCGCCAGTTCGGCGAGGCTCTCGTTCAGGTGCTGCTCGATCCAGCGGTCCACGGCGGCGAGGTCGCTCATCTCGGTCCTCCGGCGGGTCGGGGACGCGGCCCGGGCGGGCCGCGGCGGGTCGGTCTCGGGCCGCAGGTTAGCAACCGCGGGCGGTGGGGGCACGGCCACGGGGACCGGGCGCGGGTGGGCGGCGGTTCGAGCCCGGGCGGGCGCCGGTGCGCGGTTTCCCGCCCCGGGTCGACGCGGCGGCCGGGCGTGGCTTAACTTCGTCGCCCCGGGCCGCTCCCGCGGCCGGGCCGACTCCAGACCTCCTCCCCAGGGACCGACCATGGGACGCATCTTCGAAACGCGCAAAGCCACGATGTTCGCCCGCTGGGACCGCATGTCCAAGGCCTTCACCCGGATCGGCAAGGAAATCACGATCGCGGTGAAGAAGGGCGGGCCGCTCCCCGAGAACAACCCGTCGCTGCGCCGCGTCATCCAGAACGCGCGGGCGGTCAACATGCCCAAGGACCGCATCGAGGCGGCGATCAAGAAGGCCTCGGGGCAGGACCAGTCGGACTACGAGGAGATCCTGTACGAAGGGTACGCACCGCACGGGATCGCGCTGCTCGTCGAGACCGCGACCGACAACTCCACGCGCACGGTGGGCAACGTGCGGGCGGCGTTCACGCGCGGCGGCGGCAATCTCGGCTCCACGAACAGCGTCGCGTTCAACTTCAAGCGCATGGGCGTGTTCCGCCTCAAGCCCGAGGGGCTCGACGCCGAGGCGATGGAACTGGACCTGATCGACCACGGCCTCGAGGAGATGGGCGAGTCGACGGGGGAGAAGGGCGAGCCGCAGCTCGTCGTGCGCTGCGCGTTCGCGGACTTCGGCCGCCTGCAGAAGGCGATCGAGGACCGGGGCGTCACGCCGATCTCGTCGGAACTCGAGTACATCCCGCTCACCCCGACGACGCTGCCCGAGGACCAGGCGACCGAGGTGCTCAAGCTGGTCGACAAGCTCGAGCAGGACGAGGACGTCCAGAAGGTCTTCCACAACCTGGCGTGATCGCGGGCGTCGTTCGCGAAGCGCCGCTGCCGGCCGGCGGAGGCGCGTCCTCG
>CAZIXL010000353.1:0-4214 GCA_964542885.1 uncultured bacterium | reverse complement strand
AGCAGGTCGCCCGGCTGCACGACGTCGTCCTGCACGAGCACGACGGCGCGCTCCATCAGGTTCCGCAGCTCGCGCACGTTGCCGGGCCAGTGGTAGCCGGCCAGCAGCTCGAGCGCGTCGGGCGACAGCGCGAGGTCCGGCCGCTCCTCGACCTCGGCGAACTGGCGCAGGAAGTGCTCGGCCAGCACGGGCACGTCGGCGCGGCGCTCACGCAGCGGCGGCACCACGACCGGCAGCACGTTGAGCCGGAAGTACAGGTCCTCGCGGAACTCGCCCGCGCGCACGGCCTCGGCCAGGTCCTTGTTGGTCGCGGCCAGCAGCCGCACGTCCACCTTCGCCGTGCGCGTGCCGCCGACGCGCTCGAGCTCGCCGGTCTCGATCGCGCGCAGCAGCTTGGCCTGCGCGTCGGAGGCGAGGTCGCCGACCTCGTCCAGGAACAGCGTGCCGCCGTCGGCCAGCTCGAGCCGGCCCTTCTTGCTCTGCGTCGCACCCGTGAACGCGCCGCGCTCGTAGCCGAACAGCTCGCTCTCGAGCAGGTCCTTGGGGATCGCGGCGCAATTGAGTTTCACGAACGGCTTGTCGGCGCGCTTCGACAGCGCGTGCACCGCGTGCGCCACCAGTTCCTTGCCCGCGCCGTTCTCGCCGGTGATGAGCACGCGGCCCGACGACGGAGCGATGCGGCGCACCTGCTCGCGCAGCCTGTCGAGCGCGGGGCTCGTGCCGACGAGGCCCAGGTCGTCGCCCGCGGGCGACGGCGCGGCCGCCTCGGCGCGTTCGCCGCGGGTGCCGCGGCGCAGGCGCGTGACGCGCACGGCCTCGCCGATCGTCGCGAGCAGGCCGTCGGGGTCGCGGATCGGCTTCTCGACGAAGTCGAACGCGCCGCGCTGGCCGGCCTTGAGCGCGTTCTCGAGCGTGCCTTCGCCCGAGACCATGATCACGGCCGTGTCGGGCGCCTGCTCGTTGATCTTCACGAGCGCCTCGAGGCCGCTCTCGCCCGGCATCCGGATGTCGAGCAGCACGACGTCGAAGCGCCCGCCCTCGAGCGCCGCGTACGCCGCCGCGGCCGAGGCGGCCTCGGCGGCCTCGTGCCCCTCGTCCTCGAGCACGCCGCGCAGCTGGCGGCGGATGGCCGAGTCGTCGTCCACCAGCAGCACCCGGAAGCTCTCGCGATTCGCCATGCGTCCGCTCACCCGTTCCCCGCGCGCAGGGGCAGCGCCAGGGTGGCGCGCGCGCCGCCGCCCTCGCGGTTCACCAGCTCGACGCGGCCGCCGTGCTGCTCCGCGACGTCGCGGACCAGCGACAGGCCGAGGCCGCTGCCGCGGTTCTTCGTGCTCACGTATGGCTCGAACACGCGTTCCGCGAACTCGGCCGGAAGGCCGGGTCCGCGGTCGAGCACGTCCACGCGCGCCTCGCCGGCGTCGGGACCGACGTTCACCTCGACGAGGCCGCCCTCGGGGCTGGCCTCGCACGCGTTGAGCAGCAGGTTATGCACCGCGCGCGAGAGCAGCAACCGGTCGCCGGTCACCGGTGCCGCGCGCTCGCAGGTGACCCGCACGGTGACGTGGCCGGGCTCGTGCAGGCTCGCGGCCGAGCGCACGACCTCGGCCAGGTCGAGCGGCTCGTGGCGCGGCTCGGGCAGCCGCGCGTACTGCGAGAACTGCTCGGCGAGCCGTGCCAGGTGCTCGACCTCCTGCAGCAGCGCGGCGAGGCTGTCGCGCACGGCGGCGCGCTCGATCTCGGGCACCGCGTCGGCACGCTTCTGGAGCCGATGGAGCGAGAGCCGCATGGGGGTGAGCGGGTTCTTGATTTCGTGCGCCAGGCGCCTCGCCACGTCGCGCCATGCGGCCTCGCGTTCGGCGCGCGCCAGTCCCTCGCGTGCCTCGGCCAGCCGCGCGGTCATCGCGTTGAACGACGACGCCAGCGCGCGCATCTCGGGCGCGCCGCGCTCCGCGACGCGCGTCGCGAGGTCGCCCTCGGCCACGCGGCCGAACGCGCCGGTGAGCGCCACGAGCGGCTCCGACATCTGCCGGGACAGCGTGCGCGCCAGCAGCAGCGCGACCGCCACGACGATCACCGCGAGCGCCACGACCAGCACCCACACGAGGCGCTGCTGCAGGTGCACGAGCACGGCGAGGCGCTCGTAGTAGCCGCGCGCCTGGCCGATCTGCTCGACGCGCTCGAAGAAATCCGGCGTGAGCCGCACGCCCGCGATCACCGCGACGCCGGGACCCGCCCCGGCCACGCCGGCCAGCACACCCCGCGGCGAACGCATGAGGCGCGAGCCCGCGAGGGCCGCGTCGATCTCGCCCGTCAGGTCGAGCGTGTCGGCGGCCAGCACGCCGGCGGGCACGACCTGCTCGAGCACGCGCCAGCGCCCGCCCTCGCGCGCGCACACGAGTGCGAAGTCGAGGCCCGCGTCCCGCAGTCCCTCGCGCAGCCGGCCGCGCCGCGTCGCGTCGAGGGGCAGGGGGCCCAGGCCCGAGGCCCAGGTGTCCGCGCGCTCCAGCACCGTGGCCTCGAGCCGCGTGAGGGCGGTGCGCGTGACCTCGACGGCCGAGCCGAGCGCGTGGTCCACGCCGGGCCGGTACCACTGGTCGGTGGCGCGGCCGAGCTGGTCGAGCGTGAAGACGGCGAAGACGAGCGTCGGCAGCAGTGCGAGCGCGAGGAGCGCGGCGAGCAGGCGGGCCCTCAGGGTCACGCGCGCGTGCCGCCCGTCACGCTTCCGGCGAGAGGCCTCCGAGCTGGCCGCAGGCCGCCCAGATCTCGCCGCCCATCGTGTTGCGCACGGTCACCGCCGGCGCCCTGGGGTAGAGCCGCTCCGCGAAAGCCTCGATCGCCTGCGGGGAGGGCCGCTGCCACGCGAGGCCGGGCACCGGGTTGTAGGGAATGATGTTGATCTTGCTCGGCAGCGCGCGCGCGAACGCGGCCAGCCGGTCGGCGTCCTCGAGCGTGTCGTTGACGCCGCCGATGAGCGTGTACTCGAGCGTCACGCGCCGGCCCACCGTCGCGCCGTACTCGCGCGTGGCGTCGAGCACCTCGGCGATCGGCCAGCGGCGGTTGACGGGCATGAGGCGGTCGCGCACCTCGTCGGTCGTCGCGTGCAGCGAGAGCGCGAGCCCCACCTGCAGGTCGAGCCGTGCCAGCTCGCGGATCTGCGGCACGAGCCCCGAGGTGGACACCGTGATGCGGCGTGCGCCGAGGTTCAGGCCCAGTTCGTCGTGCAGGATGCGGATCGCGTCGCCGACGGGTCCGAGGTTCGCGAGCGGCTCGCCCATGCCCATGAAGACGATGTTGAAGCGGTCGTCGCGCCACCCGTGCAGGTCGCCCATGACCAGCACCTGCGCGACGATCTCCTCCGCGCGCAGGTTGCGCACCAGGCCCATGAGGCCGGTGGCGCAGAACGCGCACTTGAGCGCGCAACCCACCTGGCTCGAGACGCAGAACGTCAGGCGCTTCGGCGTGCGCATCGACACGCTCTCGACGCGCTTGCCGTCGGCGAGCTGCAGCACGACCTTGTGCGTGTCGCCGTCGCCGCTCGCGAGCACGCTGGCGGTGCGCGGCAGCGCCAGGTCGAGGATCGCGGACGCCTCGCGGCGCAGCGCCGCGGGCAGGTTGGTCATGCGCTCCGGCTCGCGCACCTGCTTCTGGTAGACCCACGTGAAGAGCTGGTCGGCCCGGTAGCCGGGCAGCCCGTGGCGCCCGAGGTGGCGGGCGAGACCCTCGCGGGTCAGGCCGAAGAAGCTGGGGGCCCGGACGGCGTCGGGCTGGAGGGGAAGCGCGGATTCCATGCGTGTTTCCTGCGGGTCGCAGTGGCGGGGAGGACGCGCCGCAACCTACCACAACCTTCGCCGTTGCGACCGCAATCGTCGGCATGTTATGCATGACCGTGCAATGAATCGCAAACCCGCCGAACCGCTGGCACTGCTCGCCGCGCTGGGCCACGCCTCGCGCTTCCGGATCGCCGTCTGCCTGCTCGAGGGCGAGCGCTGCGTGAGCGACCTGGCGGCCGCGATCGGCCTGTCGCAGTCGTGCACCACCCGCCACGTGCAGGCGCTCGGGCGCGCCGGTTTCGTGCGCTCGCGGCGTGACGGCAAGCGCGTGCTGGTGGGCATCGAGCACGCCGAGGACGGGGTCGCCGGGCTCGTGGACTGGCTCGCGCCGCGGGCCGCCCGCCCGCGGAACGCGCCGCGGCGCGGGTCCCGGGCGGAGCCGAC
>CAZIXL010000352.1:0-4216 GCA_964542885.1 uncultured bacterium | reverse complement strand
GTTCAGCACCGACGCCTTGTCCCACGCCGTCTCGAGGTCGCCCGCCGCGAGCGCCGCGCGCGCCGCGTCGAGCAGCACCTGCGCCCGTTGCGCCAGGTCCTGCTCGAACGCCGCCTGCAGGCGCTGCTGCAGCTCGCGCTCGCGCACGGCCGCGGCGCGCTCGCGCGCCTCGCCGGTCGTGTTGCCGAAACGCCAGCCCAGGCTCATGCGCTGCTCGGCGCCGAGCGGGTTGTCGCGCCACGTGTACGCCAGGTCCATGCCCTTCCAGCCGAGCGCCGTACCGGCCGAGAAGCCGACGCCGTCCCAGCCCATGCGCAGGTCGAGCGCGCCCAGCAGCCCGTACTCGGCGCCCGCGCGCACGTGCGCGGCGGCGCCCGACGCCTGCGTGAGGTCGGCGGTGAGCGCGACGTGCGAGGTGCCCGAGGTGTGCGTCCACGCGGCGCCGGCGCTCCAGATCGCGGGCTCGGTGACCTCGTCGCGGTCGAGCCGCACCGCGGGCCGGATCGCGTTCGCCAGCCGCGCGCCGAACGCGAGCCCCCGCCACCAGCCGGTGGCGTCGCCTTCCAGCTGGTCGAGCCGCAGCGACGCGCCGAGGTCGGCACCGACGCCGCCCGCCGAGTAACCGGCGAGCGCCTGGCGGCGCATCTTGACGCCCAAGCCCAGCCCGAACGCGGGCGTGAGCGAATGCCCGTACGCCAGGCCCAGCTCGGACTCGCGGTCGGTGAAGGTGCCCGTGGGCAGGCCGCGCGCGTCGCGGCCGTCGAGGTCGTCGACGCCGAACTGCCGGTAGCCCAGGGCCAGCGCGCCCCAGCGCCAGTCGGGCACCACGAGCGCCCCCTGCGTCTCCTTCGCGCCGATCGCGTCGGGCGCGCCTTGCAGCACCTCGATCCCCGCGCGCGACTGCCACGCGAGGCCGGCCGGGTTCCACGACCAGCCCCACGGTCCCTGCGCGAGCGCCGTGTAGGCGCCGCCCATCGCCAGTGCGCGATTGCCCGCGCCGTGCGCGAACACGCCGGTCGTGCCGCCGTCGTCGGTCGCCGCGAGCACCGGCGAGGCGCCGGCGGCGAGCGCGAGCAGCAGCCACGCGAGATTCCGGCGCGCGCGCGTCATCGGACCACCGCCACCTTGCGCAGCACGCGCTCGTGCCCGCCCGCGTCGAGCGTCACCTCGAGCTCGGCCACGTAGACGCCGTTCGCCACGACCTCGCCGCGGCCGTTGCGGCCGTCCCAGCGGTCGGACTGCCGCAGGCCGGCGGGCAGTGCCGCGCCGTCGAGCAGCGTCACCACCGGCTCGCCGTGCGGCGTGCGGATGCGCAGCGTGACCCTGCCCGGGCCCGGCATGAGCCACGCGAACGTGGTCGCGTCGCGGCCGGCCGCGAACGGGTTGGGGAAGTTCTGGTAGCTGGCGGCGAGATCGCCCGACGCGAACGCCGCGGCTTCGGTCCACATCGGGAAGCTCGCGCCCGGGTCCGCGAGCACCGCGACCGCCAGCAGCGCGCTCGATGGCTGCACGACGCCGATGCCGTCCGAACGCCAGCCCAGCCGGAAGCGCGTCGCCGGGTCGCTGGCCTGCGGCCGCGCGAGCAGCTCGAGCACCAGCGAGTCCCCGGCCGCGATCTCGACCGGCGCCGCGAAGCCGAGCGTCGCCGTCGTCGAGTCCACGGTGAGCGCCGGCGCGCCCGCGATCGCGGTGCCGCCGAGGCGCAGCTCGAGCGCGCCCGCCACCGAGCCCAGCGCCAGCGCGTTGCCCGGGGCGTCGGCCGCGCTCACGACGACGTGGTCCACCGTGATCGAGCCCGCGCCCGCCGGGCCCGGGTGACGCAGCACGAGACGCGCCGCGGGCACGAGCGCCGTGCCCGAGGGCGGCACGAGCGGCGGCAGCTCGCTGCCGGCGTTCACGCGCAGTTCGCGCGCGGGCGCGACCAGCGTCGCGAGGCCCGACTCGAACGGCCAGGCGGCCGGCGGCTCGGGCAGCACGGCCACCTCGACCCCGGAGTTGCCGTCGTGCGCGCGGATGCCGCCGTCGGCGATCCCCATGCCGATCGTTCCCGACGGTGCGTTCGCGGCGACGTCCACCTCGATCGTGAGCGTGTCGCGCGATCCGGCACGGACCGTGTCGCGTGCCGACAGGACCGCGAAGCCGGCCGCGGGCGCCACCTGCGCGCTCACCACGGCGCCCCGCCGCAGGAGCCGCAACGTGACGAGGTACTGGTCCATCGCGAGCAGGTGCCCGTCGGGCGCGTGCAGCGAGACGCGGATGCTGTCGGCGTGGATGTCGGCGACGCCGGGCGCGCCCGGGTGGCGCAGTACCACGCCCAGCGCCGGCAGGTGCGCGCGGCCGGCCGCGACCAGCGACGGCATGAGCGCGATCGGCGTCACGTCGAGCTCGGTCGCGGGCGCCTGCACCACGATCGAGTCGCCGTCGGCCGGGCCCGAGGTCACGAGCGAAACCGGATCGCCGGTGTTGACGTCGCGCGCGTCCCACTCCGCGAAGCGCGTGCCGTCGAGCTGGAAGGTGCTGCCGGCGCTGCCGGCGTCCAGGTCGGCCACGATCCGCAGCGCGACCGAACCGCCCGGCTGCACGATCGGCGCGGGCACCAGTTCGAGCCGCACGTCGCCGGTGTCGCCCGCAGCCACGGGGTGCACGTTCACGACGAGCCCGTTCGCGAGCACGCGCCAACGCGTCCACGGCAGCGTCGCGGGCGGGCCGCCGGGGAAGCCGGCGCGCACCCAGAGCGCGTTGAGCCGCAGGTCGGCGCTGCCCGACTGCGAGCTCGAGTGCGCGACCGTCCACGCGTCGAGCGTCACGGCGGACTGGCCCGCCGACGCGGTGCGCCGGACCGGGGCCGGCGTCGAGAGCACCATCGCGCCGTCGCCGGTGAGGACGCGCGCGAGGCCGGAGCGCACCGGGTAGGACTGGCCCTGCAGCCGGACGCGCACCGGCTGGCCGCTGATCGCGTCCGCGGCCACGAACACCGAGCTGTCGGGGATCACGAGGCGGAACGTCGAAACGGTCGTCGCGGCCGCGATGTCGAGGCGCAGGGCGAGCGAGACGGGATCGCCCGGGCGCAGCATCACCGGCGTCGTGAGTGCGAGGTCCACTTCGTCGCCGCTCGTCTCGAGGCTCGTGCGCCGCAGGTAGACCGTCGTGCCCTCGCGCACCTCGAACGCGCTCGCGAGGTCCGCGGGCGCGATCGGCGAGCCGTCCTCCTGTTCGAGCCGCACGCGCAGGCGCGTGAACGCGATCGCGGACGAGCTGGCGTCGCCGGGGTGCTCGAGCGTCAGCGTGAGCGGGACGACGCCCGTCTGGCCGCGGTTCACCGACGACGGCATGGACTGCTGCACCACGAGCCGCAGGCTGTCGGACTCCATGTAGACGCGGCCGAGGCCCGAGTGCGCGACGAGCGTGCGGCGCTCGAGCAGCGTCGTCTGGCCCGTGCCGGTCGCGGTCGTCGCGAACTGCAGGTCGCCGGCGGTCGTCGGCGAGACCGACCAGGTGAAGGTCGCGCTCCCGCCCGGGGCGAGGTCGGCGGTGGCCGGCGACGGGCCCGAGAGCCTCTGCCACGACGCCGTGCCCTCGAACGCGAGCGCGCCTGGCGTGACGCCCGTGAAGGTCTCCGTGCCGGTGTTGCGCACCGTGAGCGTCACGTCGACGAGCTGGCCGATCGTGCTCGCGGCGCCGTCCAGCGCGAGGCTCGCGAGCAGCGGGCGGGTGCTGAGCACGAAGGACTCGGCGTTCTCGAGCGGCTGGTCGAGCGGGCCGTCGTTCGCCGACTCCATCTCGACGCCCGAGACCGGGACCGCGAGCCGCACCGTGCTCGAGTCCGACGTCGTGCCCGCGACCGTCAGGCCCACGAAGTAGCGCGCCCCGCCCACCGGGACCGGGTCCGCCAGGTAGGCGCTCTGCCATTCGCCGCCGACGGGGACGAAGGGCCCAAGGTCCGTGTCGTCCGGCGTCGGGCCGCCCAGCACGCCGTCGCCGCCGTCACGGAAGAGGCGCAGCTCGGCGATCTCGGTCGCGGACGCGTCGCCGAGGTTCGCGACCCGCACGCCGTGCAGCACGTCGGCGAGGTAGCCGTCGCCGGGCAGCCGCACGTCCAGCGCGCACACGGGGCCGTCGCCCGGGGCCAGCGTCAGGCCCGCGCGTTCGTGCACGGCGGCCTGCGCGGCCACGAAGCCGTCGAGCGTCCAGGCCGCGCCGGAGCTGGCCGGCCACG
>CAZIXL010000351.1:0-4224 GCA_964542885.1 uncultured bacterium | reverse complement strand
CGGAGATCCGCCAGCTCCGACCGCTTGCGGAAATTGAACTCGGCGCACGCGGGGCAGAGCTGGTCGTAGAAGTGGTGCAACTCGACGTAGTCGCGCTTGCACACGTAGCAGTTCTGCGCCTCGTCGGGCACGGGCGCCGAGCCCGGCGGCGCCGGATCGGCGGCGATCGTCTCGGTGGCGTCGGCGGCGGGCGGCAGGTAGTCGGGCGTCGTGAAGAGGGGCCGGCGGCGCAGCTCGCGGATGCCGGCGCGGTCCATGACGCGGTCGGCCCGGCGCGCGGCGGCCTCCTTGCGGGCGCGCGAGATCTCCTTCACGAGCTTGCGGCGCGCGGCCCGGTCGGGATTGAACACGTGCCCCGCGGCGACGATCAGCCGCTTGCGCTCCGCGCGCCCGAGCCCGGCGAGCAGCCGCCGGTTCGCGGCCAGGTGCTCGAGAGCGCCGATGGCGGCGCGCAGCTCGGCGGGCGTGGGCGCGGGGCCTTCCGGCTCGGCGGGCGGCGGGCCGGGATCGGCCGCGGGAACGATCGGGTCGAGGTCGTCGGGTTCGGACATGGCCGGGGAGGGTAGTCGAGCCGCGCGCACCGGCCCAGCGCGGCGTCCGGCGCCGCCGGCCGCTACTCCGGACGCCAGAGCGTGATCAGCCCGTAGTGCTCCTCGCGCGCGCCCGCGAGCGAATCGAAGAGCGCGGTGGATTGCGGGCCGTTGTCGCCGCCGCGTCGCACGCGCAACCCCCACCAGCGCGCCCCCGCCGCGCGCGCCGAATCGAACGCCGCCCGGGTCGCGACGAGCGAATCGGGAATGACCAGCGCGCCCTCGTAGTAGGGGAGCCCGGGCGCGAACCACAGCAGCCGCGTGCGCACGAGCTGCGGGTGGTAGTGGGCGAGGTAGAGCAGCCCGTGCGTGTCGGCGCACCAGACGACGTCGCCCGGGCGCGCGTCCGCGAGCAGCCGCCGCGACACGTCGGCGAGCGACTCGCCTTCGGTCCACGGCGGGCGCAGGAACTCGGCGCGCAGCTCGAACGCGAGCAGCAGCGCCAGCACCGCCCAGGCCAGCGAGCGCCACGCGGGCGCGCGCTCGCGCAGCATCGCCGCGCCGGCGGCCAGGCCGCCGCCCACCACGACGACGACCGCCGGCAGGACGAAGTACATGTAACGCTCGGTGAACAGGTGCGCCCCGCGCGTGCTCAGCGCCCATGCGACGAACACGGGCCCGAGCGACGACCACGCGAGGAATTCCGCGGCGCGCCGGCCGGGACGCGGCACCAGCGCGAGCGCGCCGAGCGCCGTGAGCAGCAGCGCCTGCCACGCCGTGCCGCCCCCGACGCGCCGCGCCCAGTCGCGCAGGTCCCGCGCGTCGGCGGGGCCGGTCCAGTGCTCGTGTCCGAGCCGCGACTGCTGGGTGACGAACGTGGGCAGCTGGGGCGCGAACAGCACCGCGACGGCGGCGTGCAGCCCGATCCACGCGAGCGCGCGCCGGCGTGCGCCGGGGCCGCGCAGCAGCAGCACGAGCCCGCCCGCGAACGCGAACACGAGCAGCAGCCCGCTCAGGTAGTGCGTGTACAGCATGAGTGCCGCCGCGAGCACGTAGGCGACACCGTGCCGCCGGTGGCCGGACGAGATCCAGCGCCAGGCCGCCCACCACGCGGCGGTGGTCTCGAGCCAGAAGAGCGCGTAGACGCGCGACTCCTGCGAGAAGTAGATGTGCACCGGGTGCAGCGCGAGGAGCGCGGCCGCCGCGAGCGCCGCGCCGCGCCCGAACGTGGCCCGGCCGAGGGCGTACACGAACGCGATCGTCGCGAGGCCGAAGACGATCGACAGCGTGCGCAGCCACGGCGTGGATTCGCCGCCGAGGGCGACCCACGCCGCGACGAGCAGCGTGTGCAGCGGCGGGTGGACGTCCTGCGCGAGGCGCGCGACGACCTGCGCGAACCCGCCGCGCGCCGCCCACGTGGTGTAGATCTCGTCGAACCACATGGGCGCACGCCCGGATTCGAACGCCCGCAGGGCGGCTCCCGCGGCGAGGATCAGTGCGAGCGCACCCCATTCGAGGGGGCGCGCGCGTTCAGGGGCGGATGCGGGAGAGGGAGCCATGGGCCTCGGCCAGGGGCCGAGGCCGGCATCCTACTTCGCCAGCAGGCGCTCCCACCACGACAGACGGCCCTCGGCGCGGGCCGCCGCCTTCGCGGCCGCCCGTTCCTCGCGGCAGCGACAGCGCTGGTCCCGGGGCACGCCGGACAGCACGATCTCGACGTGGGCGCCACAGCCGGCGTACGACGGCTTGCCGCACTTGCGGCAGGTCACGCGGTGGCACATGTCAGGCGTGACCCTCCGCGTGCCCGTGCGCCTTCGCCTCCTCGGCGATGGCCTTGCGAACCTCGTCCATGTCGAGCGCCCTCGCCTTCTCGACGATCTCGTCGAGGGCGTTCGCCGGCAGCATGCCCGGCTGCGCCATGAGCAGGACGCCGTCGCGGATCACGGCCAGGGTGGGGATGCCCGACACGTTGAACGCGGCCGCCAGCTCCGGTTGCTCCTCGGTGTCGATCTTCCCGAACACGACGTCCGGGTGGCGCGTGGACGCCGCCTCGAAGATCGGGGCGAAGGCCCGGCAGGGCGCGCACCAGCCCGCCCAGAAGTCGAGGAAGACGATGCCCTGCTTGACGGTGCTCTCGAAGTTTTCCTGCGTGACGTGAACGGTCGCCATGCGTTGCTCCTCCTTGCGCCCCCTAGGAGTCGGGCCAGGAGGAAAGGATTCGAGGGCTTTCCGCTCGCCTCAACTCCCCTGCCGCAGAAGGGGTTCCACCAGGTGCGTGAACCGCTCGTAGGTGGCCTCGCCGACCACGGTCTGCCGCAGCACGCCGTCGCGGCCGATGAGGTGAGTGACCGGGCGGGCGACCGAACCGGGCACGTACAAGGCGGGATCGGCGGTCGGGCCGTCGATGTGGCCGCGCACCACGTGCAGGCCCTGCCAGCCCGGCAGCTTCGCCTGCCGCTCGAAGGGCTCGTCCGAAAGCGCCAGCACCACCAGGCCGTCGCGGCCCAGCGCCTGCTGCAGCCGGTCGAGGTCGGGCAGCTCGGCGCGGCAGGGCCCGCACCAGGTCGCCCACAGGTTGACCAGCACGACCTTGCCCCGGTACTCGGCGAGCGTGTGCCGGGAGCCGTCGCGGGCGTCGGTGAACACGAGCGCGGGGGCGGGCGCGCCGGCGTGCCGGAAGGCCGCGCGCAGCGGGTCGAGCTTGCCCGAGCTCCACGACAGGAAGAGCAGCGCGACGCCGGCCACCGCCAGCGTGAGCACCGCACCGAGCCAGCCGGCGACGCCGCGCGGGCGGCCGCCGCCGCGGCGGAAGAGGGCGACGAGGGCGGCGACGGCGAGGAGCAGGACGAGCACGGCCGCGGCCGGGCCGTAGGTGACGAGGAAATGGGCGAGATCCACGGCGGGACTCCTTCCGAGAGGGGGGATGGACTCGCTCCCTACGTCGATCGCCCGGGGCGGGTTGCCCCGCACGCGCGAGGCCGCGGGCGGGACCCGTCGGAACGCGCATGCGTCCCGCGCGCTTCGCCGCTATCGTGGCGGTCGCGGCGTGGGGCGCGGAGACGGCCCGGGCGCCCGTCCGGAGCGCGCGCAGAGCGCGAGGAGGAGACCGCCATGTTCGTCGTGTGCGTGAGCATCCACGTCAAGGACGGGCACGCCGACGCGTTCGCCGAAGCCTCGCTCGCGAACGCGCGCGCGACCCGCGGGGAGCCCGGCAACCTGCGCTTCGACGTGCTGCGCCAGGAGGCCGACCCGAACCGCTTCACCTTCTACGAGGCCTACCGGAGCGCCGACGCGTTCGCCGCACATCAGCAGACGGCCCACTACCTGCGCTGGCGCGAGGCGGTGGCCGACTGGATGGCCGAGCCGCGCGTGGGCGTGAAGCACCGGAGCCTGTTCCCGGACGAGGCCGGCTGGTGAGCGACGGCCTGCGCTTCGAGTTCGCGACCACGCCGCTCACCGTGTTCGGCGAGGGGCTGCTCGACCAGCTCGGCGCGCACGCGGCGCCGCTCGGGCGCCGCGCCTGGCTCGTGACCGGCGCCGGCGCGCTCGAACGCGCGGGCGTGCTCGCGCGCGCGATCGCGAGCCTCGAAGCGGCCGGCGTCGCGCTGGCCGGGCGGCAGCCCGTCGGCGGTGAGCCCGACACGGCCGCCGTCGACCGGGGCGCACGCGAGGCGCGCGAAGCGGGCGCCGACCT
>CAZIXL010000350.1:0-4227 GCA_964542885.1 uncultured bacterium | reverse complement strand
GCCCACGTGCGCGCCGAGGGCCGGCCCTCCGGGGCGCGGCGCCCCGCCGTGCCCGCGCGGACCGCCGACGCGTCCGCGTGCGCGCCGCTCGTCACCTTCCTCTCGTCGGCCGCCGCCCCCGCCGCGGGGGGGATCCGGCTCACGATCCAGGGCGCGAACTTCCTCGCCGCCGGCGCGCCGCCCACCGTGCGCTTCGGCTTCGCCCCGGTCGCGCCCGAGAGCGCCAGCGACACGCGGCTCGTGGTGACGGTGCCGCCGCAGCGCGACGCCGACGACGCCTCGGTGACGGTCGCGTGTCCCGACGGGCGCGTGTCGCCGCCGGCGGATTTCGCCTACGACGCCCCCTCGGTGTCGTTCGTCTCGGGCGGCGACACGGCCGCGTACGGCCGCGGCACCGTGATCACGATCACCGGCTCCAACTTCACCTGCTCGAACCCGCGGGCCTGGCTCGACGACGGCGCCGGCGGGACGGCCGAGTGCGACGTGCTCGACGCCGACGACACGACGCTCGTCGTGTCGCTGCCCGACTGGGACCAGCCCGCGGGCACGCTGCGGGCCGGCGTCGTGCACCGCGACGTCGCCGCGCGGAACTTCTTGTTCGCCGGACCGCAGTTGACCGGCGTCACGCCCGCGAGCTGGGCGGCGACCGGCGGCGCCGTGCTCACGCTGACCGGCTCGAACTTCGTCCACGGCGCGGAGGGCGCGCGCGTGCGGCTGTTGCGCGGCGGCCGGCGGATCGAGGCGCCGGTCGTGCTGCAGACGCCGACGCTCGTCACGTGCACGGTGCCGCCGATGCTGGACGGCGGCACCGGCCTCGAGCCCGTCGGCGTGTGCGTCGAGACGGCCGGTCGCAAGAGCCGCACGTACCAGGGGCAGGTCGACCAGGACGTGGCGAGCGCGCGCCGCCTCTCGCCGAGCGCGGGCGCGGCGGCCGGCGGGCCCACGATCACGATCGTGGGCGAGAACTTCCGCCAGGGGGCGATGGTCCGCGCGGGCACCGCGGACCCGACGCCCGCCACCATCGTCGACGCGACCCACCTCACGTTCGACCTGCCCGCGCTGGCGCCGGGCACCTACGACGTCACGGTCGAGCAGGACGGCACGTCGTCGCCGCCGCTGTCGCTCGACGTCCTGCCGGCACCCGAACTGGTCTCGGTCAGCCCCCCGGTCGTGCCGATCGAGGGCGGCACCGTGCTCACGATCACGGGCGCCAACTTCGGCCTCGCGGATTTCGGCCTCTCGCGCCGCGTCGCGGTGGGCCAGAACGGCAAGAAGACCGACGTGGGCCCGGTGCGCTGGATGGCGCCCGAGGTGCTGCGCGTGGTGGCGCCGCCGGGCTCGACGGGGCCCGCCGACGTCACGGTCGAGATCGACGGCGCACGCGTGACGCTCGCGGGCGCGTTCAGCTACGGCGGCACCGGCGGGCCGCCGGCGCCGAGCGTCACCAGCCTCTCGCCGCCCGAGCTCTCGGTCGCGGGCGGCAACGTGATCACGATCTCGGGATCCCACTTCGCGCCCGACACGAGCGCCCACCCGCAGGTGATCTTCGGCTCCACCGCGGTCACGCCGAGCAGCGTGAGCGACGTGGAGCTCGTGTTCGTGCAGCCTCCGCTCCCGGCGGGCCAGGCGCAGAACCCGGTCTACGTGGACCGCGGCGGCCAGGGCTCGAGCCCGCTCTACGGCAACCGCGCGAGCCCCTCGCTGGACGCGCCGGCGAGCGGGACGGCCTGCCGCGCGGGCGGCGCGGTGCTGACGATCGTCGGCCGCGACTTCTCGGCGGATGCGCGGGTCCGCTTCGGCGCGGGCGACGGCACGACCCTCGAGGTCGCGCCGCTCTCGGTCGGGCCGACGAGCCTCGTGCTGAGCGCCCCCGAGGTGAGCGGCCACCCGTGGACCGAAGTCACCGTGGTGGACGACGGACTCGTGTCGAACCCGCAGCCGTACGCGCTCACCGGCCCTGCGCTGACCGGCGTCTCGACGCGCGAGCTGGCGCCCGGCGGCGGCACCGTGATCACGCTCACCGGGAGCGGCTTCGGCGCCGCGCCGCGGCTCGAGATCGACGGCGAGGCCGCGCACGTTCGGGAGTACGACCCGGCGCAGGACCAGCTCAAGTCCAAGCCGCGGCACCGCGTGGGCCCGCCCGGCGTCGCCATCCGCGTCGTGGACGAGTCCGGGCAGGCGAGCGACTCGCTGCAGCTGCGCTGGATGGCGCCCGAGGTGCTCTCGCCGCGGACCTATGCGCGCCGCGAGGGCGCGGGTGGGGGAGCGATCACGATCGTCGGACTGAACTTCGGGCCCGGTGCGGCGGTGACGCTCGCGGGGCCGGCGGGCGGCGAGAGCCCGCCGATCGTCGACCGCGGACCGACGGAACTCGTCGTGCGACCCGCCGCGAGCGCCCCGGGCGCGTACGCGGTCGAGGTGGTCGATCCCGACCTGGGCGCGGCGGCCGCGGGCTCGCTCGAGCGCCTGGCGCCTCCCACCGTGACGCAGGTCGTACCCGCGGCACCGCCCGTCGAAGGCGGTGTGCCGCTCACGCTCACGGGCACCAACTTCGGCGACCCGGCCGCGGACGTGGCCCGGTCCGTCCACCTGTCGGGCTTCGACTGCCCGCTCGAGCTGCTGCCGCCGCAGGCGGACCGGATCGTCTGCCTGCTGCCGCCGGGCACGGGGACGCACGACCTGGTCGTCACCGTCGACGGCGTGGCCGACACGATCCCGGGCGCGCTCACCTACGGCGGCACGACCGACGTGCCCGCCGCGGCGCCGGCTCCGCGCGCGCTCGCGCTGGCCGCCGGCCCGTCGCCGTTCCGCGGCGAGCTGGCGCTGCTGCTCGCGCTGCCGGGCCCGGGGTCCTGGCGGCTCGAGTTGTTCGACGCGCGCGGCGCGCGCGTGCGCGGCTGGGAGGGCGAGTCGGCGCCCGGCACGTTCCCGCTGGCGTGGGACGGGCGCGACGCCGCGGGCGCGCCGGCACGCCCCGGCGTCTACTTCGCGCGCCTGACCGCGGGCGGCGCGCAGCGCATCGTGCGGGCGGTGAAGCTCGCGTGAGCGGGAGCGACGACCGCGGCGACACGAAGGGCCGGCGCGCGCGCGCCGGCCCTTCGCGCGTCGCGCCGCACTCCCGCCGGTGAGACGGCGCTGGCGGGCGCGCGGGCGCGCGGCGCAGACTCCGCTGCGCCGGCCGCCCCCGCGGCCGCGGGAGGCTTCGCCCCGATGTCGACCGACGCGCATTTCCAGCAGCTGCTCGAGGCGCTCCGCGGCGTGCTCGCGGGGGCGGCCGAGCCCGAGGCCGTGCTGCGCAGCCTGCTCGAGCAGGCGGTGACGCTCACGGGCGCCGAGCGCGGCGTGTTCGTCGAGGTCACGCCGGGCGGGCAGCTCGAGTACGGAGTGCTGCACAGCTACCGCGAAGGCCTGCTGCGCGACCCCGGCCACTACAGCCGCAGCATCTTCGCGCGCTGCCTGGCGAGCGGCGAGGACGTGCTGCTGCAGGACGCGCGCTCCGAGATGCCGAAGGACCAGCGCGGCTCGGTCGTGCTGCACCGCATGGGCTCGGTGTTGTGCATGCCCGTGCACGCGGGCGGGCGCGTCGCGGGGCTCGTGCATCTCGAGCGCCAGCAGCTCGGCTGGTTCGGTGACGAGCATCGCCGGCTGCTGCGGCCGCTGCTCGACCTGGCCACGCCGCTGCTCGAGACGCTCGCCGCCGGCCGCGCCGTGCTGCAGCAACGCGACCTGCTCGCGCGCGAAGCCGAGGAGAGCCGCCGGCTGCTCGCCAGCGACTGGTCGTTCGGCCGCTTCGTGGGGCGCGGTCCCGCGGTGCGCGAGCTGGAACGGCAGGTGCGGCAGGGCGCGGCGGCGCCCTACCCGGTGTTGCTGCTCGGCGAGACGGGCACCGGCAAGAACGTGCTCGCGCGCATCCTCCATTCGCTCGGCCCGCGCGCGAAGTCGGCGTTCGTCACCGTGTTCTGCCCGTCGGCGTCGCCCGAGCGCTTCGAGGACGAGCTGTTCGGCCACCGCCGCGGCGCGTACACCGACGCGGCGGGCGATCGGGCGGGCAAGGTGCAGGCGGCCGAGGGCGGCACGCTGTTCCTGGACGAGATCGGCGAGCTGCCGCCCGGCATCCAGTCGCGCCTGCTGCGCCTGCTGCAGGAGAAGACCTACGAGCCGCTCGGCGACGCGCGCGAGCACCGGGCCGACGTGCGCGTGGTCGCGGCGACGAACCGCGACCTCGAG
>CAZIXL010000349.1:0-4228 GCA_964542885.1 uncultured bacterium | reverse complement strand
CTTCCGGTCATCCGGATCGAATCGCAGCCACGGCCTTCGACGGCATGGGGCATCGAAGCACCACGCCGCGGCTCCGGACGGCGACGGCAAGGTGCGACGAAGCACCAGGCCGCGACTCCGAAGCGCGGGTTCAGGCTGGAGCGCGCGCGAGGTGCGGTGCGTGATGGGCGCCGCTCCAGCCTGTCCGTTGTCGATCGTGGTGACGCCGAAGCCGGCGTTCGCTCGTCAGCTCGCGACGGCGAAGAGCTCCGGGTCGTCGCCGAACGTCGAGCGATGGACGTTCATGAGCCGGTCGCGGAGCTTCTCGACCCGAAGCGGACTCACGGTCTCCACCATGTAGCGCTCGTCCCACACCAGGTTCCCGCGCAGCCACACGCGCAGCTCGGGGAACTGGCTCATGAGCGACATGCTCGTCCGTCCCTTCAGCTCGCGCACCGCGCTCGCCACACTCTGCGCCGGGCGCAGGCCGAAGAGCACGTGCACGTGGTCCGCTCCCACCGCGAGTTCGACCAGTTCGAAGTCGCGCTCTTCGCACGTCGTGCGCACGAGCTCGCGCAGCGCTTCGACGTGCCGATCCTTGAGCGCCGGACGGCGGCCCCGCGTGTTCCATGTGACGAGGTAGTGGAGCTGACTGCGGTACATCGGCTCCCAGCGGTTGCTCAGCGCCTGCTTCACCTGGGGGGCCAGCTCGAGTTCCACGGGACTTCCTCCTGCGGGGACAGTGAACGGATGTGCACTGCGCGGGGGTGAAAAACGGGAGCCGAGGCTCCCGTGGTGAAACGAACAGCGGTCAGTGACGGACGGTGCGAACGACGCCGCGCACGGTTCCCAGGATGCGGAGCGCGTCGTCCTTGCCGACGACGATCGGCTCGTACTTCTCGTTCGCGGCCACCAGCTCGACGTGCGTGCGACGCGGCTGGAAGTACTTCACGGTGGCTTCGTCTTCGAGCAGCGCGACGACGATTTCTCCCGCGCGCGCGTTGTCCTGCTTGCGCACGATGACGTAGTCGCCTTCGAGAATGCCCGCATCGATCATGCTGTCGCCGCGCACCTGCAGCGCGAAGAGCGCCGCGGTCTCGCCGAACAGGTGTTCGATCTCGAGCGACCCCGACATGTTCTCTTCGGCGAGGATCGGCTGGCCGGCGGCGACGCGGCCGAGCACCGGGATACCGTAGGACTGCTGTGCGTCCGCGAGGCGGATGCCGCGCGAGCGCTGCTTGTCGTGGCGGATCTGCCCCGCGCTCTCGAGCATGCGGAGGTAGTAGCGGACCCCGTTCGTCGAGGCGATCCCGAACTCCCCGCCGATTTCGCGAATGGTCGGCGAGGAACCGTGCTCGCGGCTGAAGCGCCTGATGAAGGCGAGGATCTCGCGGGCTTTGTCGTTGAGCATCGTTGGCTCACTCCCTGAGGATCGGTCCCGTCCAGGGACCCGGCACGCGCGCACCGTAGTGCACACGCGTGCAGTCCGTCAAGGGGGAGTTTTCGGGAGCCTCGAGGCTGACGTGCGCTCGTCGCCGACGTCGCCCGGGCGACGTCCCGGCCCGCCGTGCGAAGCCGGCGCACGTTGCGGCGCAACGGCTCCTGGCGATCGCCGTCGCGAACCGACGCTGGCAGCGCGCTTGCGATGCTCCCGCGGCGAGGCCGCAAGGCCTCTGTCGCATCGGGCCGGTGGGACTGGCCGAACTCCCCGAGGTGGTCGCAATCGGGGGCCGACTGTCCGAGGGGCACCGGCCAACCCACCACCCGGTGCGGCGAAACGAAAGACGAATGAAGGGCGATCGAGACGGCTGGAGCGGTTCGAGGCCGGCGACGCCGTCGAGCAGCGCCGCGCTGTCGCCCGACGCTGCATCCCGTCGCGTGTCGCATCGAGTCGCGGCGCTCCGGATCGGGTGCCGGAGCGCGAAGGTGTGGTGCGGTGGCGATGGGCGTGCATCGTCGCGACGCGCGAACCGACGCGGCCCGACCTCGAGCAGAGGCCGGGCCGCTCGGCATGGGATCAGTGCCGCAGGCGCGTCTCGAGCCGGAAGGCCCGCCCCGGCTCCGGCAGCCCGAACGCGTCAAACGTCGCCTCGTCGGTCAGGTTCGCGACGCCGACCATCACGCGCAGCTCGGAAGCGTCCGCGCCGGATCCGAGCCGCCACGCGCGGCCCAGGTCGAGATCGATCCGCGTCGTCGCCGCGAGCGTGGCCAGCTCGTCGGTATTCGGGTCGATCGCGTACTGGTCGCCCGTGTAGCGCAGCTGGCCGGCGAGCGAGAACCCGCGGGGCAGGTTCCACGCCGCGCGCAATGCCCCCGACAGCTCGGGCACGTTCTCCGGGTGCGCGAGCGCCGCGGTCGGGTCCAGCAGATCGGCCGCCTGCGCGGTGAGGTCGGCGTCCAGCGCGAGCGGACCGAACCGGCCGTTGCCCGTCACCTCGACGCCGCGGCTGCGCAGCCCCTCCTGGTTCACGCGCTTGAAGAGCCCGCTCACGCGGATGCGCACGACCGCATCGTCCAGCCGCTGCACGAAGCCCACCACCTGCACCGAGCCGAGCGCGTTCCGCAGCGCCACGCCCGCCTCGCCGGCCACGAGCCGTTCGGGCTTCAGGTCCGGGTTCGGCGTGAAGCGGTTGAGCGCCCCCGAGTACAGCTCGCGCAGCGACGGGAAGCGGGCGCGGCGGCTGGCGCTCGCGTGCGCGACCACCGCGCCGCCCGCGAACTGCGCGCTCAGCCCCAGGCGCGCGCCCGGTTCGTCGAGCGCCTCCTGGCCCGGCTTGTCGCCGGTGAGCGGGTTGGTCGAACGGTCGAACGCGACGCCGGCCGCGACGTCCAGCTCGTCGAGCGGCCCGCCGCCCGCGAACGGGAAGCGCACGACGCTCTCGCCCGCGACGCTCCACAGCCGGTGGCGGTAGCGGTTCGTGGCGCCGGGGTCCAGGATCTCGTCGTAGGTCAGCTCGCTGCTCGTGACGCCCACGCGCAGGTCGGCGTTGCGGCCCAGCGTCTGCGAAGCGAGCACGCGCATCGACAGCGTGCGCTGGTCGCCGTCCTCCTGGCTCGCGAGCGTGTCGTAGTCGATCGAGTCGAACGCGTCGATCTCGGTGCGGCCCACGTCCAGGCCGAAGCTGGCGTCGAGGCTCGTCGCGCCGCCCCACGGCGCGTGCCGCGCGCCGCTGCCGGTCGACAGCACCGTGAGCGAGCGCGCGATCATCGGGTAGCGCCAGAAGCGCGGCGCGTCCACGCCCAGTTCGGCGGCGATGCCGCGCTCCTCGCGGTAGGCCGACGAGCCCAGCGACACGAAACCGCCCGCGGCGCGGTCGAAGCGCAGCGAGGCGAAGCCGTTGGTCGCGACTGCGTCGGTGTTGATGCGCAGCTCCTCGGCCGCGATCGGCTGCACGATGCCGTCGGCCAGCGGATCGCCCGGCGAGTCGCGGTGCCCGGCCCCCGCACGCATCGTCAGGCGCCCGGCGGCGAGCTCGCGCGGTGCGGCCACCGAGGCCGACAGGCCGTACGCGCCGACGTCGTCCACGCCGGCCGCGGCCTCGGTCCGCACGCGCGCGCCCGGACCGGGATCGCCCGCGCTCTCGAACGCGATCACGCCGCCGAGCACGTTCGGCCCGGTGAGCATGGACGAGAGCCCGGGAACGAACGCGACCCGCCGCATCGCGCCGACGGGGATCACGGACGCGTCGGTACGGCCGTCCCAGCTGAGCGTGAGCGGCAGGCCGTCGTAGAGTACCGACACCTGGCGCGACTCGGAGCCACGCACCGAGATCTCGGCCTCGCCCCGGCTGTTCGTGCGCACGTGCACCGCGGGCAGTTCCTCGAGCGCGCGCCGCAGCGTCGGCGCGGCGGGCAGCTCGAGCGAGTCGAGGTCGGCCCGGATCACGCTGCTGCCGGTGCGCGTGGTGCCCGGGCGCACGCCGAGCACGCTCGTGCCTTCGATCTCGACGATGGCGGTGTCGGCCGGCGCCGGCTCCGCACGGAGGGGGGACGGGCCGGCGAACAGCAGGCAGGCGGCGACCGCCGCGAGCGCGTGCGCGGCCCGACTCGTGGGCTTCTTCACGGGACAATCCTTTCGCATCGGTGGAACGACGGGTGGCCGCGCGGCCGGGTCCGGCCGGGGCGTGACGTGGCGTTCGCGACTCGCGAAAGGAATCAGTTGCGCAGCGGTACGGACGCGGGGCGCCGGTCGGGGTCCGGCGCGGGCGGAGCGGGATCGGCGGCCGCGGGCGCGGCGCACGCTTCGCGC
>CAZIXL010000348.1:0-4241 GCA_964542885.1 uncultured bacterium | reverse complement strand
CTCGTGGAGGCGACCTTTCAGTCCGCTTCTCACTTGCGCACGAATCGAGGGTCGAGGTTGACCTGTTGGACGTTGCGGGCCGCCGTCTCGGGACCGAGAACCTCGGTCTGCTCGGGGCCGGACAGCATGCGGCCTTCATCGAGACTTCATTACAGGGGCGTCGGGCGGGCCTGTACTTCCTTCGCGTCTCGGCCGGAACCTCGACGCGGACGGCGCGCGTCGCGTTCGTGAACTAGGTCGAGATGGCCGGGGCGCGAGTGGGCGGAGGGGCGTACCTCTCCGAGGAATCCCGCCGTGGCGCGCAACTCGCGGAGTCGCGCCACACCTTGTCGTGGCGTCCGTTCGATGTCGTCGATCGGAGAGTGCGGTCCATTCACGTTTCGGACGGACCGAGCTCATGAGCTGGCCGCTCGAACTCTTCACGGGTATGGCGATGCTCGCGGGGGCTCCACCCGACTCGGTGGGCAGCCCTCCCGTACCCGCGATCCAGGTCGTACGTACGCTGGACTCGGTGACGGTCGTCGGCGATCGCTTCTCGGACCCGCGCTCGACCGAGACGGTCCAGCACCTGTCCTCGCGCACGATTCGCCGCCTGGCCGTGGATCGCTTCGTCGACGCCGTCGGGCTGCAGGCCGGTGTCGTCGTGACGGGAGAGGAGCTGCACGTGCGCGGCGGCCGCACGGGCGAACTCGTGACGAGCATCTCGGGCGTGCCGCTCAACGAACCGCGGCGCGGCACGCCCATGGAGGTGCCGCTCTTCGCCGTGCGATCGGCGGACCTGCTCACCGGTGGTCTCGACGCCGATCACGCCGGCTCGCTGGCCGGGGAGTTGGACCTCGAGACCGAGCGCCCGACGGCGGTTCCGACAGCCGTCGCGCGGTGGACGAGCGATGGTCATCGAAGCACAGGCTACGACGCCGTTCACGCACGGGCCTCGGCGCCACTCGGGGCGACGGGTCTCGGCATCGTCCTGGCGGGCGAAGCGCGCCTGGACGACCTGGGCCTTCCCGTGACGCGCTCACGCGGCACTTCGAAAGTGCTGGGCATGAAGTTCGGCTGGCGGCAGGACAACCACCTGCTGGGCTGGGCCAAGCTCGCGCCGCTCGCGGGCTCGCAGCGCGCCTCGATCGAGGTCCTGGGCAACCGGGTTGTGCGCCAGCCCTACGACCCGATGTTCGATTTCGACGGGTGGGTCTCGTTCGAGCCGGACTCGGAGAGCCGGGGAGAATTCTACTCCGGCCGGCCTCTCGCCACGGCCGACCGTCAGCTCGACTACACATACTTCCGCTATCGGGCGGGCGACCATGTCGTCATGACCGACGAGCGCCGCCTCGCGGTGATCGCGACGCTCGCCGGCGGCCGCGCGCTCGCACCCCAGCGGCTCGCGTTGGGATGGATGCGTGTCTCCGAGCTGACGTCAGTCGGACTGCGCCGCGACCCGGGCTACATCAGCAAGTCCAATGGCCCGGTCTTCGGCCCCGAGAACTATGCCTGGGCGGATCCCTTTCACGCCTACCTGGGCGAGTTCCCTTACTTCCGCGACAGCGGCTCGCAGGCATGGTTTGCACGAGTCGACGCCGCGCGCACGTTCGCTCGCCGGCACCGCATACGGTTCGGCGCGGGATTCCAGTACGAGAACGTGCGGCTCCTGGAGATCGACCATGCCGAACCCGTGATCCACGGGGTCGACAGCCTGCGCACCTACAACGCCTTCGCCCCGAGCGCCTTCGCCTACGCGCAGCATCACTGGGAGTTCGGCGGCCTGGTCTGGAACGCGGGGCTGCGGGTCAGCTCGTTCACCGCGGGGCCGCAGGCGAAGGGGGCGCCCTACGTGCTGCCGTTCCAGAAGACAGATGTGCCCTACCACGCGCCGACGATCTGGTCGTGGTCACCTCGGTTCGGCTTCTCGTACCCGGTCTCGAGCCGCGACATCTTCTCGGTGTCGTACTCGCGCATCTTCCAGGACCCGCCGCGCGACCTGCTCTACGACAATCGCACCTTCATCTACGACCGGCACCCGTACGGCAACGGCACGATGATCCCCGCCGAAGTGATCTCGTACCAGCTTGCGCTCAAGCACATTCTCGACCCTCGATGGTCGCTCCAATGCGCCGCGTTCTATCGCGACTTCTCCTCGCAGGCAGGCACGCGCGTGACCGCACCGTTGCCCGGCTACTACGTGCTCCAGTATGAGAGCGCCGACAACGGGAACGCGTCCGGGTTCGAACTGACGCTCACGCGGGAGGAACGCGGCCGCGGGCGCTTCGAACTGTCGTACACCTACATGAGCGCATGGGGGACCCAGTCGAACCTGGAGGGGCTCGCGTACGGGCTCAATCGCGGTTACCGGCCGGCTCCCGTCGGAGCGCACCCGCTCGACTGGGACCAGCGGCACGCGATCGCCGCCTCGCTGCTCACCGAACCGCTGTACGGGCTCTCGCTCTCCTGGAGCACGCGGGTCGCGAGCGGGCTGCCGTGGACCCCGCTCTACCTTGTGCCCGGCAGCTCCACCGAGTACCCGCCGGCCTACTCCGACCAGTTGAAACTCAACTCGGC
The DNA here is from genome assembly GCA_964542885.1 of uncultured bacterium. Lineage (GTDB taxonomy): Bacteria > Eisenbacteria > RBG-16-71-46 > RBG-16-71-46 > RBG-16-71-46 > CAIXRL01. Next base: position 1,685 of record CAZIXL010000348.1, on the reverse strand, counting down.
CCGGCTGCCCTGGAGCGAGAACACGAACGTCGCGTTGCGCTACGCGTCGCGCTACCTCGGCGGGCTCACGGTGATGCTGTCGGTGACGAACCTGTTCGCCAACCAGACCGACCGGCTCGCGACGATCTCAGGCTACCCGAACCCGTACATCAACACGCTCTACGACGAGTACGGCGCCTACCGCACGCAGACCGGACTCGGCGGGGGCGCGTACTGGAACGACCCCGACGGCGACGGCGTCCGCCAGTGGATCCCCGTCGGCGACCAGCGTCTGGCGGCGCCACCGCGGGCGACGAGGCTGGGGGTCGAGTTGGCGTGGTAGGGGGGCCTCCGAACACGCGACGAGATCCTGCCGCGGCCCCGTGCCCGGCGGGTCGCTGCCGGTCGTGTCTCGATTTCCCGGAATGAAACGGCGCCCGCCGGGGTATTACCGGCGGGCGCCTCGTCCTTCCCCGGGTCGGGGCGCGCGACTACGGGAGGATTTCCTGCACGTATGCGTCCAGCGTCTCGCCGTCGATGAAGCCGACCACGCGGCGCACCATCTCGCCCTTGCGGTTGATGAAGATCGTCGTGGGGATCGAGCGGATCGGGCCGTAGTCGTCGAGCACCTGGTCGTTGGCCATCGCGATCGTGAACTTGACCCCGAGGCCGCTCGCGAATCGCTGGACGGGCTTCGGGCCGGTCTCGTCGACCGACATGCCGATGATGGTCAGGCCCTGCTTGGCGTAGCGCTCCTGCAGGCTGCTCAGATGCGGCATGCTCGCGCGGCAGGGGGCGCACCAGGTGGCCCAGAAGTCCAGGACGACGGGCCGGTTCCGATAGTCCGACAGCCGGACCGAGCGGCCGTCGACGCTCTTCACGTTGAAGGCGGGGGCCCGGGTCTCGCCTGCGAGCGCGGGGACCGCGAGGGGAGCCGCCAGTGCCGCGAGGGCGAACGCGGCGAGGACAGCGGGGCGGCGGGCGTAGTACAGCACGGTGGTCGGTCCTTTCGCAGCTCGGGGAGCGGAGTCGCGACGCGTTTCGCCGGAAACTCTAAGGCTTGGAGGGCGGACCGCGCGCGCGGGTTGCCCGGATTTTTCACCCACTTGACCGCATTCTCGCCGTGCCCCAACCGTTCGGGCGCGGCGGGTGTCGCACCCTCGGGAGGCGCGCCCGCGAACGCCGCGAAGCGCAGCACCCCGGGGGAGGAATCGCTTGGGAGGGCTTCCGGCGCTGTGCTAGCGTGCGAGCGCTCTCCCTATGCCACGCCCACCGGCCGCCCTCGTGCCGGCCCGACTTCACAAGGAAGGTGAAGCCGATGGATCTTTCTTTCGTCGTACTGCAAATGGGGGGCGGGGTGCGCTCGACGATTCCGTCCCTCGTCGCGCACGCGAGCCTCTTCTCCAAAGGCGTGCTGCTGCTGCTGCTCGTGATGTCGGTCTACTCGTGGGCCATCATCTGGGACCGGCTGCGGCTCTACGGGCGCGTCCTTAAGCAGGACGAGGCGTTCCTGGTCGCCTACCGGCGGCTCCCGGAGAACGGCGACTGCCGCATGATCGCCGAGCTGCACCCCAACAGCGTGCTCGCCAAGGCCGCCATGGCGGGGCAGCGGGCGCTCGAGCACTCCTCGCCCGGCCACGTCGGCCCGGCCGCCCGCTGGGAGCTGGCGCAGCACGCGATGGAGCGTGCCGCGAACGACGAGGTGG
>CAZIXL010000347.1:0-4248 GCA_964542885.1 uncultured bacterium | reverse complement strand
CGTGCACGTCGTCAACGACGGCGACGCGACGTGGTACGAACTGGCGTGCGAGATCGCGCGCCGCCTCGGCCGCGAGCACCTCGTCGGCCGCATCACCACGGAGGAACTCGGCCGGCCGGCGCCGCGCCCGGGTTACTCCGTTCTCGACTCGTCCCGTTTCGCGGCGGTCACCGGATCGCCGCTTCCGCACTGGCGCGACGCACTCCGGCGACACCTGTCGGACGCGAGCGCCGCCTGATCCCGAGGAGGCCACCGATGGCGAAGCGTCGTGCAGCACCGGGACCGCTCGAGCGCGCCGCGCGCGCCACCCTGCGCGAATCGAGCCGCTCGCTGAAGCGCGTCGAGCAGGAGTGCGCGGGCGCGGTCGCCGCGGCGGCCGAAGTGCTCGTGCAGTGCTTCGAGAGCGGCGGCACCGTGTACTTCTGCGGCAACGGCGGCAGCGCCGCCGACGCGCAGCACCTGGCGGCCGAGTTCGCGGGCCGCTACCTGGTGGACCGCCCGGGGCTGCCGGCCGTGGCGCTCAGCGTGAACAGCTCCGCGGTCACGGCGATCGGCAACGACTACGGCTACGACGAGGTGTTCGCGCGCCAGCTGGAGGGGCTCGGCTCGCCGGGCGACGTACTGGTCGCGATCTCGACGAGCGGCGGCTCCGAGAGCGTGCGCCGGGCGGTACGCGCCGCGCAGGCGCTGGGCATGACGACGATCGGCATGACGGGCGCGAAGGGCGGCGAGTTCGCCGCGATGTGCGACGTCGCGCTGGTGTCGCCCCACGACTCGACGCCGCACGTGCAGGAGGGGCACATCACGATGGGGCACGCGTTCTGCCTGCTCGTCGAACGGGCGATGTTCGGCGAGGGCACGGCGGCGCCGCGGCGCCCGGCGGCGCGCCCGCGCGCCGGCGCGCAGCGCGCGCAGGGCGCCCCGCGTTGGTCGGCGCGGCGCTCGAGGCCCTGCGCCCGAAGCAGTGGACGAAGAACCTGCTGCTGTTCGTGGGCGTGGTGTTCTCGCAGCACCTGCGCGATCCGCAGCTGCTGTCGCGCGCGGCTGCGGGCTTCCTCGCGTTCTCGCTGCTGTCGGGCTCGGTCTACGTGCTCAACGACCTCATGGACGTCGAGGCCGACCGCCAGCACCCGAAGAAGCGCCGCCGCCCGATCGCCTCGGGCCGCCTGCCGGTGGCGGCGGCGTGGACGGTGCTGCCGCTGCTGTGGGTCGCGGTCGCGGCGATCGCGTGGTGGCTGGGCCCCGGCTTCGCGCTGGTGGCGGGGCTCTACCTGGCGAACAATCTCGCCTACAGCTTCGGGCTCAAGCACCAGGTGATCCTCGACGTGTTCCTGATCGCGCTCGGGTTCGTGCTGCGCGCGATCGCGGGCGTCGAGCTGCTGCGGCCGGTCTCGCCCGAAACGGTGCTGTCGCCGTGGCTGGTCATGTGCACGTTCTTCGGCGCGCTCTTCCTGGGCACGAGCAAGCGGCGCCGCGAGCAGGTCAACGCGGGCACGCAGGCGGTGGAGCAGCGCGCGGTGCTCAGGCGCTACACCCCCGAGCTGCTCGACGTGATGCTGACCGTGTCCGCCTCGACGACGCTCGTCTCCTACGCGCTCTACACGATCTGGCCGGCGACGGTGGCCAAGTTCCACACCGAGGCGCTGCTCTACACCGTGCCGATCGTGGCGTTCGGCGTCTTCCGCTACCTGCACCTCGTGCGGGTCTCGGAGACGAGCGAGGACCCGTCGGCGGTGCTGCTCACGGACCGCCCGATCCAGGCCACGGTCGTGCTGTTCCTCGCGGCGGCGATCTGGATCCTGTACGGCAGGCCGTGAGCCCGGCCGCGCGCCACGCGCGCGCCGCCGCCCCGCGCCGGGTCGTGGTGCGGGCGCATGCGAAGCTGAACCTGGGCCTGCGCGTCGGCCGGCGGCGGCCGGACGGCTTCCACGACCTGGCGACGGTCTTCCAGTCGGTCTCGCTGGCCGACACGCTCGTGGCCGAGCGGACGGCGCGCGGGTTCTCGCTGCAGGTCCGTCACGAGGAGGCGGCCCTCCGCGGCCACCAGCCGGTGACCGCCCGCCGGAGCGTCCCGGCCGGTCGCGACAACCTGGTCCTGCGGGCCGGGCGACTGGTCGGCGAGCGGCTCGGGCTGCCGGGCGGGGTCCGTTTCCGGCTCGTGAAGCGGATTCCCGCCGGCGCCGGGATGGGGGGCGGGAGCGCCGACGCGGCCGCCGCCCTGGCTGCCGTCCTGGCGCTCCACCGCGTGCGCCTGTCGCTCGAGCGGCGGCTGGCTCTGGCGGCGGAACTGGGCTCGGACGTGCCCTTCGCCGTCTTCGGCGGCACCGCGCTGGGGCTGGGCCGGGGCGAGCGGCTGCGGCGGTTGCGACTGCGAGAATCCTTTCGCGCCCTGGTCGTCGTGCCCTCCTGGCGCGTGTCCACAGGGGACGCTTTCCGTGCGATGAACCGGACCAAATATGGCTTGACACGTTGGGAACGCACCCTAAGATCGGCCGCAGTCCTTGGGCGCAAGCAGGTTACGCCGTTTCAGGCGGCGCGCCTCGGGAACGACTTCGAGAAGGTTCTGGGGAATCGACGTCAGGACTTCGAGGGCATCCGTGACGCATTGCGCGTCGCGGGACTTCTCGAGCCGCACTTGACCGGAAGCGGCTCGGGGGTCTTCGGGATCCTGCCGGATGGAACCTCGGTCCGGCGTGTCGCAGGCCGCGTCCCCTGCCACGAGCCGCTGTATGCGGTTCGATCGGTCGGGCGTGGATTGCGGATCGCCGTGGAGTCGTGACTCGAACGGGAAGCAACCGCAGAAGGGTCCGAACGGCACGCGTACCCCCCAACGCCCAGGAAGGGCGCAACACCGAGCCAGCTACCCCTCATGGATGGCTCCGAGGTAGATCCGAATGGTCGAGATCACCGAGGTCAGGGTTTCGCTGCGGAACGACGACAAGTTGAAAGCGTTCGTGAGCATCACCTTGAACGATTCGTTCGTCGTCCGCGGGCTGAAGATCATTCGAGGCAATCGGGACCTGTTCGTGGCGATGCCCAGTCGCAAGCGCCCGGACGGCCAGCACCAGGACCTGGCGCACCCGATCAACGACGCGACCCGCAAGTACTTGACCGAGAAGGTGATGGCCGAGTACGAGCGCGAGCTGGCGAACCCCTCCCAGCACGCGCACCAGGACGGTCACTTCCCCGACTGACCTCCTGCCAGGCGACCGGCGGATCCCCCGTCCGCCGCATTGACGGCGGTTCGAGCCGGCCTGTATGCTCCCGCCCGCTTTTTCCCATCCGGCAGTTCTCTCTGGGCCAATAGCCAGCACCCCGGGAAGCGTTCGCGCCGAACGGACCGTGACGGAAACCCCGTTCTGTTGGTGGGGCGTGGCCAAGTGGTAAGGCACGAGACTTTGGCTCTCGCATTCGGAGGTTCGAATCCTCCCGCCCCAGCCAACTCCTGAAGGGCGGGCGGCCGGACTCCTTCGAGTGCGTCGGATGTGCGTACGGGTGTCCCCGCAGCCGGGGCACGCGTGCGCGGGCATTTCGTTCCTGCGCGGGGGCGGGACCTTCGCGCCGAACATCGGGGTTTCGAGTCAAGGCGGGGAGGTTCACGCGTGGATCCGTGCCGGATTTTCGCGGGCAGCGCCAGCCGGCGGCTGGCGAAGGCCATCTGCGAAAAGCTCAAGGTTCCGCTCGGCGACGTCGAGGTGGGGCGATTCGAAGACGGCGAGGTGTCGGTCCGCTTCAACGAGAACATCCGTGGCGCCGACGTCTTCATCGTGCAGTCCACGAACGCGCCGGCGGACCACCTCATGGAGCTGCTGGTCATGCTCGACGCGGCCAAGCGCGCCTCCGCGCGCCGCGTCACGGCGGTGGTGCCCTACTTCGGCTACGCGCGCCAGGACCGCAAGGACCAGCCGCGCGCACCCATCACCGCGAAGCTGGTCGCCAACCTGATCACCGTCGCCGGCGCCGACCGGGCGCTGACGATGGACCTGCACAGCGCGCAGATCCAGGGCTTCTTCGACATCCCGTTCGACCACCTCTACGCGGCGCCGGTGCTCATCGAGCACTTCGAGAAGCTCAAGATCCCGAACCTCGTCGTGGTCGCGCCGGACATCGGCAGCGTGAAGATGGCGCGCGCGTACGCCAAGCGCCTCGGCGCCGAGCTGGCGCTGGTCGACAAGCGCCGGCCCAAGGCCGACTCGGTCGAGGTCATGAACATCATCGGCGACGTCGAGGGCAAGAACGTCGTCATGT
>CAZIXL010000346.1:0-4250 GCA_964542885.1 uncultured bacterium | reverse complement strand
GCTCATCGACCGTCCCGAGATGGAAGGCATGCCGCAGGGCAAGGCGCTCGACATGCAGCAGGCCGCGCCGCTGTGGCACAAGGGCGGCAGGATCGAGGGCGCGACGGACCTCGCGGCCGTGAAGGGCTCGGACGTCGTCGTGATGACGGCGGGCTTCCCGCGCAAGCCGGGCATGTCGCGCAGCGACCTGCTCAAGGCGAACGCCGACATCATCGTGCCGGCCGCGCAGGCGGTGAAGCAGCACGCGCCCGACGCCTACGTGATCGTGGTCACGAACCCGCTCGACGTGATGGCGTGGCTGTTCTGGAAGACGACCGGGTTCCCGAAGCACCGCGTGCTCGGCATGGCCGGCATCCTCGACTCGGCCCGCTTCCGCGCGTTCCTCGCGATGGAACTGGGCGTCTCGGGCGCCGACATCCAGGCGATGGTGCTGGGCGGCCACGGTGATTCGATGGTGCCGCTGCCCAGGTACACGACCGTCGGCGGGATCAGCGTGTCGGACCTGATCGCGGCGGACAAGCTCGAGGCGATCATCACCCGCACGCGCAACGGCGGCGCCGAGATCGTGAAGCTCCTCAAGACCGGTTCGGCCTACTACGCGCCGGCGATGAGCGCGGTCGAGATGGCCGAGGCCATCCTCACCGACCAGAAGCGCATGGTGCCGTGCAGCGTGATGCTCGAGGGCGAGTACGGCCTGAAGGACCTCTTCATCGGCGTGCCCGTGCTGCTCGGCGGCAAGGGCGTCGAGAAGATCGTCGAGCTGAAGCTGGACGCGAGCGACCTCGCCGCGCTGCAGAAGTCGGCGAAGGACGTGAGCGACATGATCGCCGAGCTGAGCGGGGCGGCCGCGAAGTAGCGCGACCCGCGAAGGCGGCTCGGAGCGACGCGGCGCCCGGGGCGAAGGCTCCGGGCGCCGCCGCGTTTCGCGGCGCGGGACCTGCCTCATGGGGGCCGGATCGGCTACGCTGCCGCCGCTGCACGACCTTACGAATCCTCGGCGCCCGCGAGCCCCCCTCGCGAGTCGGGCCGCCGGCGGCGGAGCATCGCCGCTCCGGACGCATGCACACGCAAGGACGCCGACCATGCGCATCCTCTTCTACTCGTACCCGCAGGTGCTCCCGCAGGGGCCGCAGTTCAACTCGGGATGGACGTCGCTGCTCGCGCGGCTCATGGCCGCGCTGGCGCGCGAGCGGCGCGACGAGGCGCGCCTCGTCACCGCGCGGCGCTTCCAGCCCGCGGTCGCCGCGGTGGCGAAGGGCCTGGCGGCGGGCTACGTGGACGAACTCGAGCTGCTGCGGCGCGTGCGCGCGGCGGACCCCGGGGTCGCGACACCCACCGACCTGTCGCGGGTTTCCCGGGCGGACGACGCGGCCGCCCGGCCCGCCGTGCGCGAGCTGATGGCGATGGTGCGCGAGGCGGCGGCGGGCTTCGAGCCGGACCTGGTCGTCACGTTCAGCATGCGCGCCGAGTGGCTGAAGGCGCTCTGGCCGGACGCGGAGGTCTTCGCCATCGAGTCGGGCGCGTTCTCGCGTTTTCCCTACCCGTTCACGCTGCTCTTCGACCACCTGGGCATGTACGCCGAGGCGGGACCGTCGCGGCTCGACCCGGGCGCGCTCGCGCCATCGGACGCTTCGCTGCGGCTGGCCGCCGACCTGCGGGCGCACGCGCGCGAGCGCTTCCGGCGCACCGACCCGTTCGCGAGGTACGACTTCCGCTCGCGCTTCGAGCGGCTGGCGCTGTTCCCGCTGCAGGTCTCGAACTACTACTCGTTCGACGAGCAGTCGCCCTACCGCACGCAGTTCGAGTACCTGGTCGACGTGCTCGCGCAGGCGCCGCCCGAAGTGGGCGTGGTCGTGAGCGAGTACGTGCACTGGGGCGAGGTGCTGCACGACGAGACGAGCGCGGCCAACCGCGACTGGCTGCGCCGCGCGTTCCCGAACCTGCTCTTCCACGAGACGTTCCGGAAGTTCGCGTCGCCGTCCCAGTACCTGCTCGAGCACGTCGACGGCGCGTTCGCGATCGCCTCGAACCTGGGCTACCAGGCGCTGCTCGCCGGCGGACGCCTGGGCTGCGGGGGCACGAGCTACCTGCGCAACGTCGCGCACGATCGCGACGCGGCGTCGTTCTTCGCGAACCTCGCCGCCGGCGCGCCGGCCGAGGACCGCCTCGCGTTCCTCGCCTGGTACCTCGAGCGCTACCTGGTGCCCGAGGCCCTGTTCGACGACGGCGCGTGGCTGTCGCGCTACTTCGCGGCCCGCCAGGCCGCGGCGCGCGAGCGGCGGCCCGTCGCCGACGCGTTCCCGCCGGTCGCCGACGACGCGACGCTGCGGCGCCTGTGGCTGGGCGGCGACGCGTCACCACCGCCGGACCGCTACCGGACGCCGACGAACCGCCGCGTGCACGCGCTCGCCGTGGCCGAGCTGGAAGCGGCGGCCGCGGCGCCCGTGCCCGACGTCGCGCGCTTCGCGCCACCGGGGCCGCGGCGCGCGCGCGACGCGTTCCTGCTGCTCAACGACACGCGCCGGATCGACGACGGCCTGCACCTGGGGTGCAACGCGGTCACCGGCTTTCTCGAGGCGTTCCTCGCGCACGCGGGGTTCGCCTGCGCGGGCCGTGCGAACACCGGCGAGGAGTGCCGGCCGCTGCTCGAGTCGCCCGACCTCGGCCGCGTCGGCCTCGTCGTGCTGAACGGCGAGGGCTCGCTCCACCACGACAGCCCGCGCCTGCTCGAACTGCTGACGTTCTGCCGGGAGATGCGGGCGCGCGGCATCCCGTCGGTGCTCGTCAACTCGGTGTGGTTCGAGAACACGGACCGGCTGGGGAAGGCGCTCGATGCGTTCGCGCTCGTCGCCGTGCGCGAGTCGCGCAGCCTCGCGGCGATCCGCCGCTGGCGCGCCGACGCGCGGCTCGTGCCCGACCTGTCGCTGGCCGCCTACTCGCTCCAGGGCCTGCTGCCGGCGGCGGCGCCGCCGCCGCCGGCCTCGCGCGCGGCGTGGACCGTCATCGACCACGTCGACGCGGCGCTCGCGCGCACGTTGCACGGCTTCGCCGAGGCGCACGGCTTCCCGTTCCACCTCATGGGCCGGCTGCACGTCGACGCGCTCGTGCGCGAGGCGGGCGCGCCGTTCGAGGCCGCCGGCCGCGCCTGGCCGCGCATCCTGCGGAGCGTCGACGAACTGAAGCACGCCGACGCGGTGCTCACGGGCCGCTTCCACGGGCTCACGGCGGCGCTTGCCGCGGGCGTGCCGTTCGTCGCGCTGCCCTCCAACACGCCCAAGGTCGAGGGCCTGCTCGAAGACGCCGGGATCGCCGACCGCGCGCTGCTCCCGCGCGAGTGGGCGTCGCTGGGCCACTACGCGCAACTCGACGCCGCGAACGAGCGGCTGGCGTCGCAGGACGCGGCGTTCGCCGAGGCGACGGGGCGCTACGTCGCGCAGTCGCTGGACGCGATCGACGCGCTGGTGGGCGACCTGCAGGCCGCCGCGCGCGAGTAGGGGGCGCGCGCCGGGGCGTCAGCGCGCGGGCGGCGCGAGCACCTTGACCCAGTTGGGGCGCTCGTACGCGTCGCGGAAACCGAGCCGCCGCAGGTTGTGCGTGGACGGATTGGGTTTCTCGGGGCTGTCGGCGGCCGTCTCGGCCACGCACCAGCGGCGGCCCTGCTCGCGCGCGATCGCGAGCCGCGCGGCGATGAGCGCGCTCTGCGCGCCGCGCCCGCGGTACTCGGGGCGCGTCGCGGCGTAGCCGAACCAGGCCGCCACCCCCGCCACGTGCACGCCCGCGACCGCGGCCAGCACTTCGCCGTCGAAGGCGCCGACGAACGTCCAGCCCTCGCGGCCCACCACGGCCGCGTTCCACGAGGCGACCTCGGGCGGATGACCGAACACCCCGGCCTCGAGCCGCCCGAACGCCTCCGCGTGCTCCGCGCCGAGCGTGGCGACGCGCAGGTCCGTGCGCGCGACGGGGACGTCGCCCGATTCGCGCACGAGCCGGATCCAGTGGTTGTGCCGGTGGAAGCCGCGCGCGGCGAGTGCGTCGGCGAGGCCGGCCGGCTCGGGATCCGGCACCACCGGCACCATGAAGCGCTTCGCGCCGAGCGCGAAGAAGTGGGCCTCGGTGGCGTCCACCAGGGCCGGATCGGCGGGCTCCGCCACGCCCAGCCCGACGAGGCGGTTGTGCATGAGCACGTCGAACGCGGCCGCGTGCACGCGCAGCACGGAGCCGAACCGTTCGCAGCCCATGCGGGCCACGTT
>CAZIXL010000345.1:0-4269 GCA_964542885.1 uncultured bacterium | reverse complement strand
CGGCGACACCGAGACCACCGTGATCGCCTGGGCGGGTGACGGCGGCACGTTCGACATCGGCCTGCAGGCGCTGTCGGCGGCGGCCGAGCGCAACGAGGACTTCATCTACGTCTGCTACGACAACGAGGCGTACATGAACACCGGCATCCAGCGGTCTTCCGCCACGCCGTTCGGCGCGTGGACCACGACGACGCCGGGCGAGGAGTGGAAGCACGACAAGAAGAAGGACATCCTGCAGATCCTGGCCGCGCACGGCGTGCCGTATGCGGCGACGGCCACCGTCGCCTACCCGGACGACCTGCTCGCCAAGGTCGCGAAGGCGAAGGCCATCCGCGGGACGCGCTTCCTGCACCTGCTCGCGCCGTGCCCTCCCGGCTGGAAGACGGCGGACGACGAGACGATCGAGCTGGGCCGCATGGCCGTGCACAGCCGCGTGTTCCCGCTGGTCGAGGTCGAGAACGGGCAGGACTGGCGGATCACGATGCAGCCCAAGGGCGAGCCGGTCGGGCCGTACCTCGCGCGGCAGGGCCGCTTCCGCCATCTCACCGACGAGCAGGTCGGCGAGATCCAGAAGCAGGTGGACGCGCGCTGGGCGGCACTGGAGAAGCGCGCAAGCCGCTGAACCGCAGGCTCCGGCAACTTCGGGGTCAAGCAGGCTGAACGTCGGGCCGATGAGCGTCGGCGTCGGGGGTTCCTGCCCCGGCCGGCGCTCTCGGCGTTCCGGCCGGGATCTCGAGGAGGCTACGAATGGGCGAAACCAACCGGGTCGTCGCGCGTTTCCTGGACGGCAACACGCTCAAGGGAACGACGGAGGACTTCTTCCCGAACCGGCCCACGTTCCACCTGGCCGTGCTCGGCCAGCCGCGCTCGCAGGAGATCCGCTGCGCGCAGCTCAAGGCCGTGTTCTTCGTGAAGGATTTCTCGGGCGACGCCAGGCGCGAGGACGTGCCCGGCTATTCCGCCAGCGACCTCCCGAACCTGGGCAAGAAGGTCGCGGTCCAGTTCAAGGACGGCGAGATCATCTGCGGGTACACGCTGTCGTACTCGACCGACCGTTCCGGCTTCTTCCTGCTGCCGGCCGACGAGGGCGCGAACAACCTGCGCGTTTACGTGCTCAAGCACGCGACCAAGAAGGTCGCGGTCGGCGCCGCCGCCGACCAGCTGGCGAGCCAGAAGCGCTCCGACGCGGCCTGAGCCGCTTCGCGAGGACGCACGAGGCCCGCGGCGCCGAGCGCCGCGGGCCTTCGCGTCGCCCGTGCGGCGCCCCCGCCCCGCGGGTCCGCCGGCGCCGGCGCCGCACCGGGTCCTACGGTTGCCGGCCGCCCGGCGACCCCCTGAAACCGGCGCCGGTGGCCCTTTCCGCTCTTCCGGCCCCCGGGCTATGCTCCCGCGCGTTGGTGCCCACCTTTCGCACCCGACCCCGACTCCGAGGGACCACCCCATGAAGCGCATCGCCGCCATCCTCGCCTCGCTCGCGCTCGCCGCCACGCTCGCTTCGGCTGCGCTCGCCGGCTCGGACCCCGCGCGCTACGGCGCCGCGATCACCGTCAAGAAGTCCGTGCCCGTGGCGAAGCTGGCCGAGAAGCCGGCGAAGTTCGCGGGCAAGACCATCCGCATCGAGGGCACCGTCGCCGAAGTCTGCCAGGGCGCCGGCTGCTGGGTGCGCGTGAAGGACGAGAAGGGCCGCCTGTTCCTGGCCAAGAGCCTCGACGAGAGCGTGCTGCTGCCCAGGGACTGCGCCGGCCAGGCGATCGTCGTGCAGGGCGTGGTCACCGCGCTCAAGGCCGCGCCGAAGGAAGAAGAAGCGGGCACGCCGCCGCACGAGTGTCCGACGCCCGAGTACGTCGTCGCGACGCAGGGCATCGAGCTGCGCCCCGCCGCCGCGAAGTAGCGCGCCGCGCGCGCGGCAAGGACCTCAGCCGGCCGGCTGGCCCTCGGGCGTCAGCCGGCCGGCCAGTTTCTGCCGCAGCTTCGCCACCTTGGGGGCGATGACGGCCGCGCAGTAGGGCTGCTCGGGATTCCGGCGGAAGTAGCCCTGGTGGTACTCCTCGGCCGGCACGAACTCCCGGAACTCGGCGAGCTCGGTCACGATCGGCGCCGGGAAGACGCCCTCCGCCGCCAGCTCGCGCACCACCGCCTCCGCGGTCTCGCGCTGCGCCGGCGAGTGCCAGTAGATCGCCGAGCGGTACTGGGTCCCCACATCGCCGCCCTGGCGGTTCAGGGTCGTCGGGTCGTGGAACGCGAAGAACACCTCGAGCAGGTCGCGGTACGGCAGCACCGCGGGATCGAACGTCACCTGCACCACCTCGGCGTGCCCCGTCTCGCCCGTGCACACCTCGCGATAGCTGGTCGCGCCGGGGCGCCCGCCGGCGAAGCCCGAGACGATGCCCTCGACGCCCTTCAGCCGCTCGAAGACCGCCTCGAGGCACCAGAAGCAGCCTCCGGCCAGCGTCGCCACCTCGTGAACCGCCACGCGCCACCTCCCGAGAGTTCGGACCGCCGTGCCGGCGGGCCGTCGTGGCCGCGCCGCCTGCTTGCGATGCGCTCCCGCCCCCGCGGCTTCGGGCGAAAACGAAACCGCCCCCGCGCGAGGCGGGGGCGGTCCGGTCGGGCGCTCGCGCGCCCGGCGACAGCAGGGACTACTTGTAGAGGTTCTTGACCGCGCCCCACGAGCTGCTGTGGGTCGGGACGACCTGGAGGTTGTCGTAGCAGACGTTGCTCCAGGTGGCGCGCACGTACGAGCTGAAGTTGCCCGGATCCAGGCGCGGCTGCACGAAGCCACCGACGGTCGCCGGATCGAGGATGCCCCACAGGCCGTGCGGCGGGTCCTCGTTGACGTTGCCCTGGTCCATCAGCAGCCACGGCGTGGTGTACGTGTTGCCCTCGTAGCCGACCGTGTACTGCACGCGGCCGGGGTAGCTGGCCGACGGGCCGGTCGGGCCGGACTCGTAGGTCATCTCGAGGTGGATCGTGGTGCCGGCGACGTAGTGGAGCGAGCTGCCCCAGTAGTTGAAGGCGTTGTTCGGGTCCGTCCAGGTCGTGAACGGCATGCGGCCACCGAACGCGGCGATCTCACCGTCCGGGATGCGGCAGTTGATACGGCCGTCGGCCACGAACCACCACGGGGCGATGTTGATACCGGCCTCGCCGCCGTTGGCGTCGTTCGCGTCGATCACGAGGTCGGCGCAGAAGTGGAAGTTCGAGTTGTTGTGGAAGACCGCGCCCGTCGCGCCGCCGTCCTCGGAGAACTGCCACACGTGCAGGTTCGCGTAGCCCGAGCAGGGCAGCACCGAGTCGTCGATGTAGAACGACGACGGGTAGCTCCCGCCCGTCGTCACGGTCGACGCGGGGCAGTCGTTGAAGATGCGCGTGATGTAGAACACGCCGTTCGGGTTCGGCGTCTGCGCGTGGGCGACCGTCGTCATCGCCACGAGCACGAGCGCCGAGAGGAAGTGGTAACCGATCCGCTTCATGGGGACCTCTCCTCCTGATGGGGTGATGGGTGCGGACCCTGCTGAGGGTGCTTCGGGACACGCGGGGACTTTGTTCGTCCCCGTGAGTCTTGCCGGTGAAAACGATTACACGCGGCCAAGGGAGCGTCAACGGAAAGTCCGATGAAACTGACGAGATGACTGTTACATACGGCTGCCGGAGTGGGCGAAATACCCGCCTCCGGCGGTGGTCAGGCGCTTCCGCGCTGCGGCGCGGCGGCCCTCCCCAGGTGCACCACGACCCGGTGCGTCCCTCCGTCCCCCACGAGCGGCAGGCGGAGCGTTCCGGACCCGACCGGGACGGCTGTTCCATCGACTTCGGCCGAAACGACTTCGGCGGCCGAGCCGGACGTGTTCCGGATCTCGATCTCGTAGCGCTCCCGCGTTCCGGGCACCCGCCACGCCATCCGGTATCCCGGCCAGTCGTCGGGAACGCACGGGGACAGCACGAGCGTGTGGCCGCCCTCGAGCCGCAGGCCGAGGACCGACTCGAGCGCGACGCGCAGCATCCAGCCGGCCGAGCCGGTGTACCAGGTCCAGCCGCCGCGTCCCACGTGCGGCGGCTCGCCGTAGACGTCGGCCACGATCACGTACGGCTCGGTGCGGTAGCGTTCGACCGCTTCGGGCGTGCGCGTGTGGCTCACCGGGCTGAGCAGGGCGAGCAGCCGCGCCGCGCGGTCGCGCGCGCCGAGTTCGGCGAGCGCGCGCACGAACCACAGCGCCGCGTGCGTGTACTGCCCGCCGTTCTCGCGGACCCCCGGGACGTAGCCCTTGATGT